>URBB01000034.1 GCA_900545835.1 uncultured Collinsella sp.
GAGATAGGCTCCGGTCTCGTGGGCTCGGAGATGTGTATAAGAGACAGCTCCTGGGCCACACGGCACGCCTCGGCCAGACGCAGGGCATAGCATGAGCGACAGCGACGGGCTCGATCGGCGCCCAGCGGGGCCACGCCGGCCTCCCAGCGCTCCCGGTCCTCCCCCGCCTCGATAAGCTCGATGTCGCCATCGGCACACCACCGGCGCAGCTCGTCCAAACGCCGCTGCCATTCATCGTGCGGCTGAATATTGGGGTTTGTCCAGCAGATTGTGGGCTCAAACCCTTCCTCGCGCAGCAGGCGGACCGGCTCAAGAGAGCACGGCGCACAGCACGCATGCAGCAACAACGGCTTCATCGACATCTCCTCACCCGAAAAAGCGCACGCCAAAGGACGTATCCTCGCAGGCGACAATGCGGCGGTCGCGCAAAATGGTCCGCACGTAATACCAGTCGCCCACACAGCCCGACAAATGCAAGCCGGCCGCCAGGTAGCGCAGCAGCGGATAGCCCGAAAACGCAAACCCCAGGGCAAGCGCCGCCGTCACAACAACCGTCGGCGCCAGGCAAACCGCCATGTACCGCCGGCGCGAATACACAACGCCCTCGGCGCAGGCATAGATCATCGCCGTCTCGCGATTCGCCCCAAAGGTCACCTTCGCGCCCGCAGGCGCCAGCAGCTTAAAAAACACACCGTGCACCAGCTCGTGCACGGCGAACGACGCCATTGAGATCGCAGCCAAGCCGACTATCCAGCCCACGACAGCCATCCAGCCGCCCGCGTCAGCCGCATCCAAGTCTGCAGGCCCACCCAGCAACATAAACACCGGCACCAAGCACACGGCAAACACGCCGACTACGACCATCCCCCACACAAAGCAAGCGTGCAGAAAATCCTCGTCTTCAAACGCATGTATGTTGGAAATCTCATTCATAGCATCTTAGGATAGCGCCCCTGCCACGTACCCGTCCGCATGTGCGATAATGTCGAACGATATGCACGAATTGACCACCGCGTCGCCAGGCCTTGCGCCCGGCCGCGCTCTCACCATATGCGAAGGAGTCCCATGGCATCCAAATACTCCATGAACGACCGTCCCAGCTGGCCTCGCCGCGCCATCGTTACCGCCGGCGAGCCCTACGGCAACAAGGGCCTTCACTTTGGCCACGTCGGCGGCGTCTTTGTCCCTGCCGACTTCTTCGCCCGCTTCCTGCGCGACCGTCTGGGCCGCGAGAACGTCATCTTCACCTCGGGCACCGACTGCTATGGCTCGCCCATCATGGAGAGCTACCGCAAGCTCAAGGAGAACGAGGGCTACGACAAGTCCATTAACGAGTACGTCGAGTCCAATCACTCCCGCCAGGCCGCGACCCTCAACAACTACAACATCAGCTGCGATATCTACGGCGGCTCAGGCCTTGAGCCGGCTGCGCAGATTCACAACGAAGTGACCGCCGAGATTATCGAGCGCCTGCATGAGCAGGGCACCATCTCCAAGCGCTCCACGCTGCAGTTCTACGACGCCAAGGCCGGCACGTTCCTCAACGGCCGCCAAGTGATCGGCCGCTGCCCCATCCAGGGCTGCAAGTCCGAGAAGGCTTATGCCGACGAGTGCGACCTGGGTCACCAGTTTGAGCCCGAGGAGCTCATCGCACCCAAGAGCCAGCTCACCGGCGAGGTGCCCGAGCTGCGCCCGGTCGACAACCTCTACTTCGACCTGCCGGCCTACCTCGACTTTATGAAGACCTACACCGCCAAGCTCGCCCAGAACCCGCAGGTTCGTTCCGTGGTCTCCAAGACCATGGAGGAGTGGCTGCTGCCGGCCCAGCTCTATATCCAAAACAAGTTCCGCGAGGCCTTCGATGCCGTCGAGGACCAGCTGCCCGAGCACACCGTGCTGGAGCCCGAGGGAAACAAGAGCAGCTTTACCGTCACCTTCCCCAGCTGGAAGGAGCGCGACGACGCCCATGCGGTGCTCGCCAACGGCGGCGTGCGCTTCCGCAGCGGCAAAGCGCTCGTGCCTTTCCGCATCACCGGCAACATCGACTGGGGCGTTCCGGTGCCCCAGGTCGACGGCGTTTCCGACGTCACCTGCTGGTGCTGGCCAGAGAGCCTGTGGGCGCCCATCAGCTATACGCGTACCGTGCTCGCGCGCGATGCCAAGGCCGCCGGCGTGACCGAGGGCGTCGCCGCCCAGGATGCCGCCCTCATGGGCGAGCCCGCTGCCGACTCCACACAGGTGCCCGCGCCCACCTACCAGCACAGCTCGCTCGACTGGCGCGACTGGTGGTGCTCGGACGACGCACAGATCTACCAGTTTATCGGTCAGGACAACATCTACTTCTACTGCATCGCGCAGACCGCCATGTGGGAGGCCCTGGGCTGGGACCTCACGCAGAGCACCGTCAGCGCCTGCTACCACCTGCTCTACATGGGCAAAAAGGCCAGCTCGTCCTCGCAGACGCCTCCCCCGCCGGCAGACGACCTACTCAACCACTACACCTGCGAGCAGATGCGCGCGCATTGGCTGTCGCTCGGCCTGTCCGAGAAGCCGGTGAGCTTTAGCCCCAAGGCATACGACACGCGCGTGACCGGCAAGGACAAGGACGGCAACGAGGTACGCGCCTGCGACGACAAGCGCGTTATCGACCCGGCCCTTAAGGAGAGCGCCCTTTTGACCGGCGTATTCAACCGTCTGGCCCGCAGCTGCTTCTACGGCGTCGCCGTCAAGGAAGGCGACGAGAGCCCCTATCGCAACGGCTGCATCCCCGCCGGTGCCGCCTCTGCCGCCGTGGTCGAGGCTGCCGAGCAGGCAGCTCTTGCCTTTGAGCAGGCCATGTACAAGTTCGAGACGCACCGCGCGCTTGCCGTGTGCGACGACTACCTGCGCGCCGCCAACAAGCGCTGGAGCGACGCCTCCAAGGCCGCCAACAAGCTCGAGGGCGACGAAGCAAACGCAGCGATGACGCAGGCCCTGGTTGATGCCTTTACCGAGCTGCGCGTGGCGACCGTCCTGATGCACGGTATCGTCCCGGCCGGCTGCGAACTCATCTGCGAGTACTTCGACGTCGATCCGGTCGCCTTCTTTAGCTGGGATAACATCTTTGCCTCCACGGACGAGTTCGTAGAGAGCCTGGGCGAGAAGCCCGGCGACCACCGCGTGAAGCCGCTGCCCCCGCGCTTCGACTTCTTCAGCAAGCACGAGAGCCAGTACTAAAACACTCGACATGTAATGGAATGGGAAGGAAAGACGGATGTCCAAGCCGCGTCGTCGTAAGCAAAAAAAGCAGGTTAAGCCCGAGCTCAAGCTCAGGCAGTTTGCCGCTACCGAGCTTTCCGACCAGCTTGCCGCCCTTCCCTGCGCCGCCGACCTGCCGCGCTTTATGGTCGACACGGTCGCCGGCGCCTATGCGCCCGCCGATGCCGAGCTCATGATCGAGGGCTTCGGCGCCGCGGCCACACGCCCGGTCACGCTGCGCGCCAACACGCTCAAGGCGACCGCCGAGGACATCGCTGCGGCGCTCGGTGCCGCCGGCATCGCCCACAACCCCGTCGCTTGGTATCCGGACGCCTTTATCCTGCCCGAGGCCCAGGTTTCCGACCTATGGGACCTCGACATCTACCGCGACGGCAAGATCTACCTGCAGAGCCTGTCGTCCATGATGCCGCCTTTGGTGTTGGGCGCCCAGGCAGGCGAGGACATCCTGGACATGTGCGCAGCCCCTGGCGGCAAGACGACGCAGATCGCCGCCCTCACCCAGGGCCAGGCACACCTCACGGCCTGCGAGATGAGCATTCCCCGCGCCGAAAAGCTCGAGGCCAACTTGGGCCGCCAGGGTGCCAAAAACGTGCCCGTCATGCGCATCGACGCACGCGAGCTCGACGAGTTCTTCCGCTTTGACCGCATCCTGCTCGACGCTCCCTGCACCGGCACGGGCACCGTCATCAGTGGCAACGAGAAAAGCCTGCGCGGCCTCACCGAGCAGCTGCTCGTCAAGTGCGCCCGCTCGCAGCGCGCGCTTCTGGACCGCGCCATGGGAGCCCTCAAACCGGGCGGCACGCTCGTCTATTCCACCTGTTCGATCATGCCGCAGGAAAACGAGGACGCCCTGCAAGAGGCCCTCGACAAGCACATGGATTGCGAGCTTATCCCCCTCGACGGCACACCGAGCGAAAGTGAAGCGCGTCGCGCCCAGGATGCCGGCGAGGAGCCGCATATCGAGTGCAACGCCCTCACCGAGGCCATCGCCGCCGGCCATGTCTCGGCCATCGCCAACGGTATGCCCGGCACGCTGACCATTCCGCCTAGCCGCGATTTTGAGGGCTTCTACATTGCCCTGATCCGAAAACGCAGCTAGCGCACGGATCAAAAACTCAACAAGCTATCTCTGTGCGCGTTTGCCCTGCTGGTCGCGATGCTGTTTAAGCATCGCGCGCTCCTTGCGTTCGGCCCTTTTGCCCTTAATGGCCGTGACCACAAAGTAGATGACCGCGGCGGCAACGATTGCGCCCACGCACAGGCCAATCGAGCCAAACATTGCTGTCAATTCCATACCGCGTCACCTCTCTTTTAAACGGGACTTTCAAGATAGCACCTCGATCCTCGCCACCACAGCTCCTTCACGTTCTCCCGCCCTTCGGTCTAACGGATGGTGCGGCGGGGAAAAATCAACTCGTCAAACGATTTAGCATTCGCAATTCCGGCTGCATCGCGCCGGCCACCATCGCATAGAATCGAGCCTCCATGGATACCCTCAACGACCTAAACGAACGCGTCGACGCCTTTGTCGGCACCAGCTCCTTCGACACGCCTGCCGCGGCAAACGACCAAGCTCCCATCGATGTACCCGCCGAGGTTCACGAGGACATCGTCGCCTCGGTCGATTTCTCCGAGGTCGAGCTCGCAGACGAGTTCACCGAGCCCCAGGTAGCCGTGACCCCCAACGGACTGCTCCCCATGGAGCCCCTGCCCATCGACGGACGTCTGCGCAAGGCTGCTCTTCGCATGCCCGACGAGATCGAGGAGGCCAGCGGCTTCACGCTCTTCGGCCGCCGCATCAAGTCGCTCATTTACACTACCGATGTCGCGGTTATCCGCAACTCCAACGCCGATGCCGTTTTTGCGGTCTACCCTTTCACGCCGCAGCCCGCCATTACGCAAGCGCTGCTGACCGTCGCCGAGTGCCCGGTCTTTGTAGGCGTGGGCGGCGGAACTACGACCGGTAAGCGCTCCGTGCAGATGGCAGCCGTCTCCGAGATGCAGGGCGCGGCGGGCTGCGTGGTCAACTCCCCCGCCACTGCCGAGATGGTCGAGCACATCACCAACATCGCCGACATCCCCGTCATCGCCACGGTCGTTCGCTGCGACGACGATGCTCACGCCAAGGTGCGCGCTGGAGCCAAGATTCTCAACATCGCCGCCGGCAAGAACACGCCCCAGGTCCTACGCGAGCTGCGCAAGCACTATCCCAACCTGCCGCTCATCGCGCCGGGCGGCAAGACGCCCGAGAGCATCCGTGAAACCATCGCCGCCGGCGCCAACGCCATCATCTGGACGCCGCCTTCGGCCCAGCAGCTGCAGACCGACATGATGCAGCGTTATCGCAAGATGAAGGAAGACGCCACACCTGTCATCTCGCACGACGATGTGCCCATTATCGACCAGGTCTCCGCCGCCGAGGTCAGCCAAGTCGAGAACATGAATCCCGACGTGCCGATTCCCGACGAAGTCATCGAGCGCGTCGCTTCGATCCACGAGCGCGTCGAGGAGCATCGCGCCAACCGCGGCCTCAAGCCGTCACTGCACGGCTTCTTCTTCCGCGGAAAGAAACGCTAACCCCAACGGCAAGGCCCGCCCCACAAACGTGAGGCGGGCCGTTTTCGTTTGAGCAATCATGCAGCGATGTGATGGGGCAAACTAATCCACGCGCTTGTCGCCCATAAAGAAGAGCGCCACCGTACCAGGTCCGGTATGCGAGCCAATCAGAGTACCGATGTTATTGATCTCAATCTTGCCTTTAAGCTGCGGAATCTGTTCCTCGATCAGCGCCACAACTGCCTCGGCATCCTCGCGGCACGCCGAGTGCGACATGACGCACTTACCCGAATAATCCGCACCGTCCTGCACGTGTGCCATCATGGTCTTAGCCATCTCGGAAATCGCGCGCTTCTTAGTGCGAATCTTCTCACGTGGCGACAGCCCACCTTCGCAATCGACCGTCATAAGCGGGCAAATCTTAAGCGCCGTGCCGATGATCGCGCTCGCAGCCGAAATGCGACCGCCGCGCAGGTAGCTCGACAGATCGGTCGAGAAGAACCAGTGGTGCAGGTTGAGCTTGTGCTCCTCGATCCAGGCAGCCGTCTCGTCGAGTGAAGCCCCGCTATCGCGCACGTCGGCGGCACATTCCGCCAGCAGGCCAAAGCCCGAAGACGCCGCCAGCGAATCGATGACGCGCACCTTGCCGCCCTGGGGATAGCGATCCGCGAGCATCTGCGCCGCAACACAGGCCGATCCATACGTGCCCGAAATACCCGACGACAACGTCAGGTGCAGCACGTCTTTACCCTCGGCAACAAGCGGCTCCCAAAACTCCTCGTACTCACCCACGCTCACCTGAGACGTCTTGGGCATGGCGCCCGCGGCAATCTGGGCAAAAAACTTGTCCGGCGTAATCGACTGATACAGATCGTCCGTATAGACAACATCGTCGATCTCGTAATGAAAACACACGACAGGGATATTGCGCGATTCAAAGAACTCCCGAGTTCGATCGGCGGCGGATTCACAGGTCAGGACAAAATCACTCATATGAGGCTCCTTACTCATTGCTGCGCAAATTATCGCACAGTGAGCCTACATACGGTACATATGTCCACTATTTACCAAATCGAACCAAAAATAGCGAACATCTTTACCGCCATCGTTTCCACCGACCCCACGCATAAATATCTGAGAAAACACCTTCTGTCGTCTCCACTCAACCGCCATATCTACCTCAACTAAATCGATTTACCAAACCGTTCAGCCGACAATTCATCCGCTGGCGCAAAATCGAAACAAAAGCGGCGCATACTGATAAACGTTTGACGCTGTTTATCAGTTTTACCAGCCCCATCGGAAGGTGTTTCATGGTCGCATTCGATCGCAATCCGCAAGACTTCAAGTATCTGCGCCTGCTGTCGAGACAATTTCCTACCGAGCAATCCGCGTTTACCGAGATCATCAATCTCTCGGCCATTCTCAACCTGCCCAAAGGCACCGAGCATTTTATGAGCGACGTGCACGGCGAGTACGAAGCCTTTATGCACATCCTCAACAACTGCTCGGGTGTCGTGCGCGAACATGTCGACGAGATCTTTGGCGACACGCTCTCCTTTGACGAAAAGGGCGAGCTGTGCACGCTCATCTACTACCCGCGCGAGAAGATCGAGCTGGTCCGCAGCCGGCGCGAGGACTCCCCCACCTGGTACAAGACAATGCTCGACCAGCTCATCATGGTTGCCCGCTCGCTTTCGAGCCGCTATACGCGCTCCAAAGTGCGTAAGGCCATCCCGCGCGATTACGCCTACATCATCGACGAGCTGCTGCACACGCATCCGGACGAGAACAACTATCGCGTGCGTTATCACGAGCGCATCGTTGAGTCTATCCTAGAGACCGCAAGCGCCGACGACTTTATCGAGTCGCTCGCTTCGCTCATCAAGCGCCTGGCCGTCGACCACCTGCACCTGGTGGGCGATATCTTCGACCGTGGCGGCGGCGCTGCCAAGATTATGGACCGCTTGCTCACCTATCATTCGCTCGACATCCAGTGGGGCAACCACGATCTGCTGTGGATGGGCGCTGCGGCCGGTGAGCCCGCCTGCATCGCCACGGTATTGCGCAACAACTTACGCTACGACAACTACGAGATCCTCGAGAACGACTACGGCATCTCGCTGCGTGAGCTTGTTGCCTTTGCCGATGCCACCTACACCGCCGGTGAGTCCATCGCCCCGCTGATCAAGGCTATCAACGTGCTGCTCTTTAAGCTCGAGGGCCAGATTATCCAGCGCCACCCCGAGTTCGACATGACCGACCGCCTGTTACTCGACAAGATCGAACACGACACCGGCACGGTCACGCTCGCCGACGGCAGCGTGTGGCCGCTCACGACCAACGACTTCCCCACCGTCGATCCGGCGGACCCCTATACGCTCACGCCCCAGGAGCAGCACATCATCGACAAGCTCGTGTCCGAGTTTGTCACCGCCGATCACCTGCATCGCCATATCGATTTCCTCTATTCCCACGGCTCGATGTACAAGGTCGCCAACGGCAACCTGCTCTTCCACGGCTGCGTTCCGCTCAACGAAGACGGCACCTTTAGCAGCATGAACTGCCTGGGCACCTGGCACGCCGGGCGCGATTATCTTGATTTTTGCGACCACATCGCCCGCCGCGCCTGGCGCGTGGGCGACCGCGACGCCCTCGACTGGATGTGGTACCTGTGGATTGGCTTTAACTCGCCCGCCAGCGGACGCCTGGTGCGTACCTTTGAGCGCGCCTATATCGCCGATAAGAGCACCTGGGTCGAGCCGATGGACCCGTACTTTACGCTAACCAAGTCGCCCTCGGTCTGCGACGACATCATGCGCGAGTTCGGCGTTGCCCCCATGGCATGTTCGCCGACCGGTCACATCATCAATGGCCATACGCCCGTCAAGACCACCAAGGGCGAGCAGCCCATCCGCGCCGAGGGCAAGCTGCTGGTCATCGATGGCGGTTTCTGTCGTGCCTACCATCCCAAGACGGGCATCGCCGGCTACACGCTTATCTCCAGTTCTCGCGGATGTCGCCTTAAGTCGCACCAAGCCTTTACCACGGTTGCCGAGGCACTTACCCGCAATGTCGACATCGAGAGCGAGACCAATCGTTTTGACCAGGCCGACCGTCGCCGCATGGTGAGCGACACCGATACCGGCGCCAAGATTCGCAGCCAAATCCAGGACCTGCGCCAACTGCTCGATGCATATAGAAACGGTGCTATCGAGGAGCGCGCCTAGCCCCGCCTGCGCGGATTGGCTAAACTTGCTGAGTTTGTCATCCCCACGGCGCTGCGGCGCCACCCTAAGGCAGGTACCATGCAAAAGCTCCTTGCGCAGATCATGAAGTTTGGCGTCGTCGGCGTCGTCGCCACGGTCATCGACTTTGGCATCATGAATCTGCTCCACTACGGTCTGGGCCTTAACATCCTGATCGCCAATACCAGCGGCTTTATCGTCTCGCTCATCTTTAACTACGTCGCGAGCATGAAGTACGTGTTTGCGCACAAGGAAGGCATGAGCCGCCGCCGCGAGTTCATCATCTTTGTCGTGCTGTCCGTGATCGGTTTGGTGCTCAACGATGGCATCGTGCTGGCGCTCAACGCCGGCCTGGGACTCGAGGCCAATATCGCCAAGATTTGCGCCACCGCGCTTGTTATGGTCTACAACTTTGTGACCCGAAAGATCTTCCTAGAGGGCGAGGAGACCAAGTAGCTCGGCCTCCTCGTTGCACTACGGGGCCCACGGACGACGTGCGTCGAGCGCTGCGTTGTTCGTGGGCCTTGCTCGTTTACGGAAGGATTTGCGACGTTTGCGGATTGTCTCTTGCAAATTTGGCGAGTTCGTATAGTTCTTGCCAAAGACCTTACGTTTCCCTTGCAAAAGCTCTAAAGTATCCTCTGCTCGATTCGTCAACGCATTGGATGTGATTACGTGCGCAAGGCACTGGCACAACCTCATACTAAGCAATTCCTCAAGTTCGCTGTCGTGGGTCTTATCTCCTTTGGCATCGACTGGGGCATGCTCATTGCGCTCGTCGAGCTGTTCCATCTCGACTTTCTGATGAGCACCACGATCTCGTTTATCACGTCCGTCGTGGTTAACTACTGGCTCAGCATGAAGTACGTGTTCGACCATCGCGAGGGCATGAGCCGCAAGCGCGAGTTCACGATCTTCACCATCCTGTCGGTGATCGGTTTGGGCCTCAACGACCTGTACATGTTTGTGGGCGTCACGTTTTTGAGCATCGGCTACCAGGCCATGAAGGCCATCGCCACGTTCCTCGTCACCTGGTACAACTACTTCAGCCGTCGCTTCTTTCTCGAGGGCGCACGGTCGTAGTCGATTCGCTATTTGCTTGAATGTATAACCGGTTGGAATTCCCATTCCAACCGGTTTTTTTGTTTGCCGAAAGACCCGGCGACCCAGTCCCATTCACTTGAAAAACGGGCGGCCCGGATGTTCGTCCGAACCGCCCGTCTGGCGCGCTATGTCGAGGCCTCTAGCCTGTAACGTAATACCAGACCACGTTGTCGCCGTTGGAGAGAACGTAGTTGCTGCAGGCCGTCATGGGCGTTGAGCCGTTGACGGAGTACATCCAGCCGCTCGTGCCGCCGTACTGTTTCTCGGCCAAACCACCAATCGCGGAGACATACGTGCCGTACGACGAGCCATGTGCGTTGACGGAAAGACCCAGCGCGCACAGGGCATCGTAGACGGTAGCGCCTTCGTTAAAGGTAAAGGTGCCACCAGAAGACACAGGATTGCCCACAGCGCTCGATGTGACCGAAACCGTCACTGTTATGTAGCTGGACTCCTGCGAGCCGCTCTGGCCGCCCGAGGAGGCGTTTCCACCATTAGAGGATGAAACTCCATCAGACGACTGGCCACCGCCCGAAGAAGCACCGCCAGACGCATTGGAAGTATCACCGACTCCCGTATTTTGGGCAGCGGATTTATCGCCAGACTTCTTGCCGTCCTGGTCCTCGGACTTCTTATTATCCGAGTTCTTGTCCGATTCCTTGTTTGAAGACTCGGAATCGTCCTTGGACTTGGACTCATCAGAATGCTTGGACTCATCTTTTGCGTCATTCGATAACTTGGAATCCTTGGAACTGGCCTCGCCCGAAGTAGTAGTCGAGCCAGACGCCTTGGTGTCCTTGGTGACGACGCTCTCCCCCGTCACGGTCTGAATGATCCAGTCGATGGACCAGGCGCCACTCTCGGAAGGATGAACGAAGCCCAGCGAGACGACAATCAGAATGGTGCACGCGGCAGTCAGAACGCCAAGGAGCGCCTTCCGTCGAGGGGCGGACGCCGCCGAAGCGGCGTCCTTTTGCTTTGCATCGTCAAGCTGGATAAACGAGGAATCTGGTTGCTTGGGGTCAGCGTCCTTGGATTTATTGGACACAGCCCTCACCTACCGACGTTTGGTGAACACGAACACACCGACGATGGCGAGACCGATGACGCCGGCGGCAACGCCAACGATGGCGAGTGGGTTGGTGCCAGTCTCCTGCTCGGAAGCACTAGAGGACTTCTTAGCAGTAGTCGTGGAAGCAGCACCCGTATCGGACTTGGAATCGGACTTCTTGTCGGACTTGCTGTCCTTCTTGTCAGACTTCTTGTCAGACTTCTTCTCGTCCTTCTTGTCGGACTTATCGGAGTCCTTCTTGTCGGACTTGTTGTCCTTGGTCTCGGTCTTGGTCGACACCGTCGTCTTGGTCGTCGGCTTATGACCCGGGGCGACAGCGCCGCCAGTCTGCTGGCCCTTAGAGCCGGAGCCGGAACCCGTGCCAGTGCCAGCGCCAGCGCCGGAACCGTTGCCAGCGCCACCGTTGCCACCATTAGTGCCAGAACCGCCATTGCCGCCAGGGTTAACGGCATTCTTGGTCCACTTGGCATACAGCGTCAGATCGGCCGTCACCGGTGTACTGAAGTCATACGCCTGCGTGCAAGCCTCATCGGTGAACCAACCGCCGAAAGTGTAGCCATCGCGCGTCGGATCGGCCGGCTTGACCAGCTTGCCGTCGGCCGTAGCCACAAACTTAGTGTCGCAAGCAGACCCGCCGTTGGAATTAAAGGCAACCGTCCAAGACTCAACAGCCCCGAGCTTGAACAGCGTACCCGAATCATTGATGTAGTACAGGTTGCCAGATGCATCGGCAATGACCGGAGAGTCACAGTACTGGTAATGGCCAGCCGCATCATAAATCTGCGTCGCCTCTGCATCGCCGAGCGTATAGCGATACACGCCACCACCAGCAGAGTAGTTGACGTAATCCTTGCTATCCGCGCTGTTAACGGTGAAGTACACATAGGTCTTGCCGCCCTGAACACTCACCAGCGGAGTAGCAGCAATACCGTTGAGGCCAGCCGGCAGCGCCTTGCCGTCGGCAGCAGCGATCATCGTGGTCTTACCCGTCTTCAGGTTATAGAGAACCAGAGCAGAGCCAGTAGCCGTCTGTCCGCCGACAATCAGATTGTCACCAGACACCGCAGGGGCGCTCAGATTATTCGTAAGGCCCAGATCAACCGTCTCTTGCTCGCTCAGTACGCCCTTCGCCGAGAGCGAAATCACATGGAGCTTTCCGTCGTGCGTCATCTGATAGAAGGTCGAACCATTGGACGGATCGGCAATGCAATCGGCATTTGCAACAGCGCCGAGCTTCATGGTCGAAACGACATCGCCCGTCGTCTTATCAATGCACTTAAGCGTGCCCGCGCTCGTAGGAACGATGGCATACTTATCCGTCAAAGCCGCACCAGTCCAGTAATAGCCCTCGGCAGGGTCAATGTTCTGCCAAGAAACTTCGCCCGTGGCAATCTTAATGCGCATAAAGGAGCCGTTGCCGTAGGTCGCGTTGTAATTCTCATCATACGAAATATCGACCGAGCCTACATAGACGTACTCGCCGTCCGAAACGACGGTGCAGGAGCTCTGCGTCAAGTCCGTCAAACCAGGCGTCAGCCACTTGCAGATCAGCTTGTCTGCAGTAATCGCCTGGACCGCACCGCCGTTGAGCGGAACGATGATAAGGCCATTGGTATAGATCGGACGAGAGGTATAGCTTACCTTGGAGGCAAGCGGCGCAGAGGCAACCTTTTTGCCCGTGGACGAATCGATCTTAATGAGCTCGTTCTCGGTCGCAATGTACACAAAGCCGTTAGCGATGACAGGCTCGCTGCAGTTGGCATACTGCTGACCAGACTCGGCCTTCCAATCGAAGGCCCACTTAAGACCGGCGGCCTGCGCAGGCGTCTTGGCATCCGTTACGGTCGAACCGTTGCCACTGTTGCCGTAGCCGGCCCACTCGGCATCCCAATCAGGAGTCGTCGCACTCGGGTCCACGACAATCTTGTCGGGATCGGGCATGGCCGAATCGTCGGTGGTATAGGCAAGCGTAACCTTATCGCCGCTCTTGAGCGTAATCTGATTGGCGCAGAGTAAGGAGGGCTCTCCATTGATATACAGGTGCCAATATTTATTGGTCGCAGCATCCCAGACATACGGCTTGTGATCGAACGGCGAAGTAATGGAATTCAGGAGCCAGTATGCACCGCTCTGGGAGGCGTTGTAATCAACGCCCTTCTCCTTCAGAACCGTCTCAATAAGGTCCTGGGCCGTAGAGCCTTCGGGCAAAGAAACATTGCTTGCCGAGCCCCAGCGAGTATTGTTGCCGTTGACATCGGGACCGATAACATCGACGGACCCAAGAACCTGACCGGGGAGGGCATCGGCGTCAGCACCATACATAAAGGTGACGGTATCGCCCTCTTGGAGCTTGTAGGCACCGGCGCCAACGTTGGCGAACTTGCCATTTACGTAGAAGTGCCAATAGCTTTTGGTCGCAGCGTCCCAGCCATAGGATTTACCATCGAACGGCGAAGTAATGCCGTTGAGGAACCAGCCCCAAGACGATTCGCTAGCATCGAGCTTAAGGCCGGTCTGCTCAAGGAGATCCTTGGCAGTAGAACCCGCCTTGAGACTCGTCTGGCCCGTCGAAGCCCAAACCTGCTGCTTGCCGTCCTTGCCCTTACCGAGGACCTGAACGGAAGCATGGACGGAATCAGAGGGCAACTGGTCGCCCCAGCCACCGTAGAACCACGTAACGGTATCGCCAGCATGAATGGTGACATTGTCTGCCGTGTAGTCGCTCGACTTGCCGTTGATGAACAGCTGCCAATAGGTCGAATAATCGAGCGGCGTACCCAGCTCAACGCCGTTGTACTTAAGGCTCAAAATGATGGAGCCCGCAGCAAAGGCGTCGATGCCATTTGCCTCGAGCGCGACCTTCGTAAGGTCAAGTGCGCTCGAACCGGACGTCACCACATACTGCGTATTATCGACCCAAGTCTGAGTCTTGCCCTGGGCATCGCGACCAATGACGGTCACATTTGCGGCAACCTGGTCTTTAACGACAGGGGACGAGCTACCAGCCGTATAGGCAAACTCAATCTTCTGCCCCTGGGTGAGCTTGACGCTGCTCGCGCCAACCGAGGAAGACGCGCCGTCGACGAACAGCTGCCAGAAGGCATAAGTCGTCGAATCGTAGGCAAGCGTGCGACCATCGCTCGGGGATGTGATGCTTTCGAGGTAGAAACCGTATGCTGTGTTCGGTTCGTACTTCGCCTTGAAGCCCGTCTTCTCCTGCAGCTTAATGAAGGCATCCGCAGCCGTCGCGCCCTCGTCGAGCTTGAGCTGCGTAGGTGCCACCCAGGTCTGAGCCTTGCCGTCGGCATCGGTGCCGATAATCGAGAACGAGACCTCGACCTGCTTCTTGGCGACATCGCCAGTTTCTGTCGGGTTCTCCGTCTGAACGGCAGCCGCGGCGGCAGATCCTGCTTGGCCAGCGGATGCCGTCGAAGACTGCTCGCTCGTGGCAGGGCTCTCCCCCGTCGCCGAGCCTTCGTCGCCAGTTGCTGCCTCTGTTATGGCTGCACTAGCTGCAGGCGCGCCCTCGGAATCCGAAACCTCGGCGCCGCTCTGCTCAGCGGTACCGCCCGCAAGCGCTGCGTCCTCACTCGACGTCGCAGCCTGAGCCACAGCCTCGGCAATGCCCTCGGCGCCCTCGGCCCACAGCTGAGCCGGCGTGGTGCCAAAGGCCATCGCGAAGGCCAGGAATGCCACCAGGCCGCGCTTGGCTACACCGCGTGCAATCGCGCCACGGCGATGCAACGAGGCGCGCTCACGCTCGTCCTCAACCATACCCATTTGTCCCCCATTGTCTGTACTTGGAGCGTTGCCTTGAGGCTGCCCCACGTCATCGCGCATGTTGCGCTCGAGTTCCCCCATCGGGGTCCCCTTCCCTCCAGAGCCCTATGCACACCGGCGGCATGCGCCGCAGCCGCATGCAAGATGGGAGGCGATCCGACTTAACCTTAACGGCTCAGGCGCGCCGTCCGATCTGCGACGCGAACATCCCGAGCCAAGAGGAATTACGGTTACTGGTACAGCCGGGGACTTGCACCCCGATTCTCCCAAACGCGCAGGAAAACCGCGCATTCGTGCGTCTCCGCACCACCATCTAGGCCATCGATTATTACCGTCAATATGGTATCACGCAAAAAGGGCCTCGCGCGCAGGCGAAGCCCAAGGTAAAAGCTATTGTTTGCGATAGGAAAATGCGGTGACAGTCGCAGCCTCTAGTGCTTGCCGCCGTGACTGTTGAGCCAGATATTGCGGCCCAGCATAAGCGCCAGCACCAGCGCGCTCACGTAGCCCATAAAGCCAATGACCGGGATACCAAACACAACCGGCTCGATGCGTGCGTAGTACACCACCGACGAACCGATAAACAGGCCGGCGATAACGATAGCCATCGACATGCGGTCGATAATTCCGCCCAGCTGTCGCAGCGCCTTATCGCTGCTCATGATCTGCGTGTTCACCTTAAGCTGGCCGCGCGTGAGCATACGCGAAGCCAAGCCCAGATACTCGGCCGCCTCGAGCGAGCCTTTTGCCGCGCGATAGCTGCTCGCGGCAAGATCGCGCCCCATGTCGCGCACGCGCGCATAGGTGCTTTTCTCGTTTATAATGTGCGTTTGGATGATCTGAATCATGTTGACGTTGGGCATGTACTCGGTCAACAAACCCTCGAGCGTCACCATGCCGCGCGCGAACATCGTCACCACGCTCGGCAGCTCAACGTCATTCTTACGCGCGAGGTTTAGCAGCGAGGTCAAAAACTCGCCGATATCCAGATCCTTCAGGTCAAGGCCCGCAAAGTCGGCGACGATAAAGTCCAAGTCGGACAAAAACGCTGAATGATCGAGCTCAGCCGAGTCGCCACGCGTCACGGCGAAGCGCATGAGCGAATCCTTGAGCTTGGGCACGTCGCCCTCGGCCACGGCGAAAATCATGTCCTTGACGATACCGCGATCGTGGCTCGACATGCGTCCGACCATGCCCAAGTCGATAAAGTAAACGATGCCGTCCTTGAGAATGATGTTTCCCGCATGCGGGTCGGCATGGAAAAAGCCGTCGTCGAGCACCTGCGTCGAGTAGTCCTCGACAATCGCGGCACCGATCTTTTCCAAGTCATAGCCCTCGGCCACCAAGCGTTCGGGATCGGCGATCGAAATGCCGTCAACGTAATCCATGACCACCACGTGCTCGGTGCACAGGTCCAGATAGGATTTAGGGCACGTCACGCCATGAACGCTCTTATGGAACTCGTAGAAGTCGTTGAGGTTTTTGGCCTCGGCCAAAAAGTTGGTCTCCTCGCGAAACGAGGTCCACAACTCCTCGACTACGCCGTGCAGGTCAACGAATTGATCGGTGTTGACGAACTTGGAAACGATACGCACCACCGAGCGGATGATATCGATGTCCTGCGCCATAACCTGCTGCGCACCGGGGCGCTGCACCTTGACGGCCACGTCCTCGCCCGTCACCAGACGAGCGCGGTGCACCTGCGCGAGCGATGCGCTACCAAGCGGATTGGGGTCGATCGCATCGAACATCTCCCCCAGGCGCAGGCCGTATTCTTCTTCCAGACAGCTGAGTACGACCTCGTACGGCACCGGCTCCACGTCGGAGCGCAGACGACGCAGCTCGTCGCAAAAGCGCTGCGGCAGAATCTCGGACCGGTTGGCCAAAATCTGCCCCATCTTGACGAACATGGGGCCGAGTTCCTCGAGCAGGCGGCGCAAACGAACCGGCGTGAGGTTATCCCACACGCGGTACTTTTTGACCAGGCGAACAATCTGCCCGATGCGTTCGCGACGACCCGCCGGCGTGAGCTGGTATTCCTCGTCCGGCGCCATCGCGTCGGGCTCCTCGGGCACCATATCGACAGCGCGCGGCTTCTTGCGAGCGCCCGAGACGACGGCATCGACCTCATCGACAACCGCCGCCTCGTCACCCAAGGGATCTAGATTGTTGTAATCGGTGGTGGAATCTGCCATCTGCGCTGCTACTCGGCCTCTTCGGTATCCTTCGCATCGTCGGGCTCAACGGACTCGACGGGCACCGAGGTCACGTTGTCCTCGACCGAATCGACGATGTCGCGCACATGGGCCAGGAAGGCCGTGCGCTCGGGGGCGGTCATAACGCGGACGCGGGCAAGGATGAGCTCGTCGAGCACGCGCTGGGCCGCGGTCTCGCCCTGCATGCCCAAGCGCTCGGTCAGATCGGAGATGGTACCGCCGGCCTGCTCGAACATGTCGGACACGCTGCGGGCGATATCGGGGGTGGCGGTGTCCTTGCGGACCTGCTCGCCCTTGGTGTTAAGGTCGTCGAGGACCTTCTTGCCGCCTTCGACAGCAACGGCGGCAGCGCCAAAGCCCACGTTAATGGCGCCGTTAACAAGCTGATCGAGTTTCATAACCATGGTTGTCTCCAATCACAAACAACTGCATTGGCGTTCTTGTACCCAAGATTGGGTGAACGACACAAAATCGTTTTACCGCCAAGATAGGAATCGAGCGGGGCAAAGCCTTTGACGGCGTTTGCCCCGCTCGCTCGCTGCAAGGTTGTCGTTACCTTACGTTGTCGTTCATCGCGAAGGAGTTCTTCATGGCACAGCTCGTGGTGTAGAGCACCTTGCCCAACAGGGCATCGGTCTCCACGCGTACGAGCTCGGCAAAGGCCTCGTTGGCGCGAGCGAGCTCGGCAGGCACCTCGGCATCGGGCAGGGCAGCAACGGCAGCGTCAACGTCGTGAATCTGCTTGTGGCCCATGCCGCCGAGCTTCTCCTGATAATCCTCGACCGCGCGACCGCACTCATGGAAGCGGACGTCAGCCAGCGCGCCGATCAAGCGGTTGGCCCAGTAGAAGTTTTCGGACGTCACGCGAGCCTGCGTGTCGGCATAGTACTCGGGCATGGTCTCGACATTGGCATACAGCGGTACGAGCGCGTTAAACGAGTTGGAGCCAAACGCCATCCACTGCACGGCGCGATACGCCGGCTGCGCATAGGGGCGCAGCTGCAGCACGGCGAGCTGGCTGTTGCGGTTGATGCCGATGGGACGATAGGCGCCGCGCGTGGCGGGCGTACCCTTGCTGCCGTAGCAGTCGTACTCCGTGCCCTGGTAGTGGCTCGAAAGCACGTACTTGATGTCCTCGATGGTCACCTTGCGCTCGGGCACGCGGCTCCAGGGGATCTGTCTCTTATACACATCTGACGCTGCCGACGACGGAGAGAGTGTAGAT
>URBB01000035.1 GCA_900545835.1 uncultured Collinsella sp.
GTACTTGTACCAATAAGAAGTCTTAGGCATCGGTTGCGGGTCGATACCGCTTACGGCAAGCAGGAGCTCAACTACGCCCACGCCCCCGAGTGCCGCTGCGACGATCCACACGCAGAGCGCCAGCACCCAGATGCAGATATAGACCGTGACGGCCACGGCGGCGAAGGCGGCGAGCAGCGGCACCCACACCGGGGAGCCCACGATGGTCAGCACCCACAGCAGCGCGGTGCTGCGCCGGCGCGTCCTCGCGATCGCGCGCGGCACGGCGGGCAGGTCGTCGAGCGTGGCCTCCGCTACCTCGCCGGCCGTGCCCATGGCGGCCACGGCCTCCTCCTCGCTCATACCGTCCTCCATGCGGTCGGCGATGGCCTCCGCATAGAACGCCTTGGTCTCCTCCACCTGCTCGGCCGGCAGGCAGGCGAGCAGCTCGCCCAACCGGCCCAGAAACTCATCGCGCGTCATGGTGCGCCCCCTCAACGTATGCGTAAATTTCCCGTACGGACGGCCACTCGGCCAGGAACTCCTCGATGCGCGCTCGCCCGTCGTCCGTGATGCGGTAGTACCGGCGCAGCCGCCCGTTGTGCTCGGCGGAGCGCGCCGTGATGCACCCGGCCTTCTCTAGGCGCTTGAGTAGCGGGTAGAGCGTCGACTCCGTGAGCCCCATGCTCGCCGGTACGTCCTTCACGATCTGGTAGCCGTAGGACTCCTCGCCGGAGACGGCCGCGAGCACGCAGGCCTCCAGGAAGCCGCGCTTCATCTGTGCCTCCATCCGCACACCTCCTCTCGTCATATACTATGCTATACAAACTATACGATGCAAGGTATTAGACGTCAACTCTCATAGCGAAGATTCTCCGGCCCCTGCGCGCTGCGAACGTGATGTCGCGGGGCGGTTGGCATTATGCACGAAACGTCAAGTAACGCTCTTTTGATCCACTTCCACTCGGCCCCATATGCCTTGTACAACACCCCCTTCGACCTCGGGTTCAAGAGAGCCGCTAGTCTTCCTTTATACGTTCGGCATAATCGTAGGCGACACCCACAAATTCCAGTCCCGAGCAACAAGAGTACAATTGCTGCTAGTGTTGCCAGCTGTTGGGAGATGGAAGATGGACTGCGATGGCTACCCATGCGTTCCCATGCCGTTGATGTGCACCGCCTTTGTGCCGGGGCAGATTGACGCTGCGGTTGCAGGCATTTCCGATCCCGATTCATGCACCATCGCCACGGCAGAAGCGCTGTACTTTCGCGGACAGGCCGCCCTCGCTGCCAAGACGGCGCGCCCTTATCTTGACGCCACCGACCCCGCACTGCGCTATTCCGCATGCTTTATCTGCGGATATGCCAGCCTGTCGCTCAACCGTATCGCCGACGCCCGCCGGTGCCTTGCGGGCATTCTCGATGCGCCCACCGACGAAGAATCGCTCGCCGTCCACGCCACGCATATCCTGTTCGCCTCCGCCGCGAGCGTCCTGCTGCACTTGCCTTCCCCGTATTCCGCCGAAGAGTTTTATCCGCTTGCGGCGCATCTGCCCGAAGGCCTGCGCCTGTTCGCCAGCTACGTGATGGCACACGCCTTGTATCTGCGCGGCGAATATGGCCGCAGTCTGGGTATGGCGGAAAACGCCCTGATCATGAAACAGGGAAGTTATCCCATCTCGGAGCTGTTCCTGCACTTGGCAGCTTCTATGGCATGCATGAGTCTCAAAGACGTCGACGCCGCAAAGGCACACTTCGGAACCGCTTGGAACATTGCGCGTCCCGACGGCCTTATCGAGCTCATTGGCGAGCATCACGGCCTTTTACAGGGACTCATCGAGGCGTGCCTAAAAACGCAATACCCTGACGACTTCGCTCACATCATCGAGATCACGTATCGATTCAGCTACGGTTGGCGGCGCATCCACAACCCCGATTCGGGCGAGGACGTGGCCGACGATCTAACGACCACGGAGTTCACCATGGCCATGCTCGCCTGTCGTGGGTGGACCAACGCCGAAATCGCACGCCATATGGGAGTATCGCCGGGCACCGTCAAAAACCGCCTATCCGGCGTATACGCAAAGCTTGGCATCGGCACGCGCGCGGAGCTGGTCGCGCATATGTTGCGTTAGCGACCGGGCTGCCAAGCGCATCGAACGCGTTCCGGAACCCGGCGCTTCGCTCGATCAAATTGGACATTTTGACCCTTGAACGGCACTACCACCACGGGGCACCTTCTCGCAAAATTGGATTATTTCCTCCGATATTTGCGGGATGGGAGCCCAAAATGCTTGATCGCCGTTCGCTACTTGTTGCCGGAGCGTCCTCGCTGGCGAGCATTATGTTGCCGCGCGTGCCGGGAAGCGCAAACGCCTTCATATTGCCGTTCGCGCCCACCGAAGCCTATGCCGACGAAAAAGACCCCTTCAAGGTGCTCGTTCTCTCGCGCACCATGTTCGGTGTGGTCGTGGTCGACGTCGCCAACAAGAATACGCCCATCACGGGTGCCCAGGTCACACTCACATCGCGCTATGCCGCAGGCAAGCAGCTCACCGCCACTACCGATGACGAAGGCACGGCCATCTTTGAGGTCGCGCCGCTTTCGGAAGGCTACGTGGACGAGGCGACGCTTCTCGACGCGTACGACTTCAACGGCGGCATCTCCATTAGCATGGCGGGCTACCGCGATGTCGAGATTCCCCTCGCGCGTGTCCAAGGCGGCACCGCCATTACCGCACCCACACGTCCGCTCTCCGATGGCGAGCCGTACTTTCGCCAGCTCACATTCGACGAATGGGACATCCAGTACGCCGACGCCACGTTTATGGCAATGCCAGCGGAAGAAGCAGCAAACGATCAGCCCGACACGCACGCTTTTACCGTGCAGGCCCATCTGCCGCAGAGCGGGCAGGCAACGTTGCATATCAATAAAGTGATGCCCGCTGCGGGCAGCTCATCCGAAACCGTCACGCAGATTGGCCAAGTCACGGCCAGCGCATCGGGCGCGGATAATCTGGCGACGTTCACGCTCGAAGACACGTTCCTCGATGCAGCTTCGGGCCTTCTGGAGGAAGGGTGCAAGCTGCGCTTTATGCTCGACTACCAGGGCAAAACCTACACGCTCTCATCCCCTATGGCCGTTGTCACCGCGCCGGCCGCAAAGGCGGAATCGGGCTCGACCACCATCATTCCCACCACCATGGACCAAGAGATCACTCCGTTTGATTTCCCCGCGGCGTTTCCCGGTATCGGCGGCAATAAGTTCACGTGCTGGATGCCCACATTTCCCATTCTGTTCGATTTCTCGTTTGCTGGATACGTGCTGTTTGGCGGAGGGTACAAACCAGCTAGCTATATGAACGATTCGGGCAACCCTGATCCGGAATACTGGAAGAAATCGCCGCGCGAGTCGGGCGCCAAGCAGGCAAACCGCTACCTCGACGAGATGGAGGGGAAGTGGAATCAGTACAAGAGGATGAGTGCCGGTTCGGGCACCGATCCAAGAAACACCAAGCTCCTTCGCCACCATTGCACGCCGCTGTTCACGATGGATATCGCCACACAGCTGTACGGCTCGCTCGCCTACGATTGGGTGGGCAAAACCTGGGGTAACAACAACGACCCCGCATACGGCAATATTAAGGCCCTCTTCCAGGTAAGAACCGACCTCAATTGGACCGAGCAGTTTACCCTAGGACCGGTGCCATTTTTCCTAAACGTCAACCCCTGGGTGCTGGCAAAACTGGCGCTCGCCGTGGGTGCCCACACGCACGGCGAGCGGCGCGGCGTTTTTTAAAAACATTTCGCTCGACTATTCAAACACGTCGGGCTCGTTCACCATCCAGATCGGGCTTGCCGTCACCTTTGGCGCCGGCGTTGCAGGCGTCGCTTCGTCTGCCGTGCGCGGCGCCGCATCCCTCACGCTGTTCATTGGGTACGAAAAGGCAGATGGACACCAGCTTCCGCGGCTGCGTGTAGGTGCAGACGTCGATGTCGACGTGATACTCCAGTTCGTAATGTTCAAGTGGACCACCAAGGCTTGGTCGGGGTCGTGGCCCACACTCATCGATTCGTGGAATATGTCGGTGAACAATGGCGACCAGTATGGGCTCCAGCGCTCTGAGCTCGCATTGGATGGAGATACGCCTTATACGCTGGATGCCTGCTTCGACTCGGCCGGCAACATTGAGGCGGGCGGCGTGCCGCAATTTATCGCATCGGCCACCATCGTCACCAACGCCGAACTGCTCGCACGCGCCGAGGTTAAGGCCACTGCCGTAAACGCCGCGCCTGTCGTGCGCGATTGGGATCAAGCGGTCACGCGCATTGAGCTCGAGGCGGATGCAGAAAGCGACGACACGGGACAGATCGAGCATTTCGTCCACGTGCTGATGGAGAACGACGAAAACGCCGCGCCGATGTATGAGTACACCTACATCGGTCAGGCAACGAACACCGCTGCCGACCCGAACGCCGATTCTGCCGGCGTGTCGGAGGACGAGCGTGGCGGCATCAAGCCCTCGAGCGACAACGTGCTGTTTGCTGGCGTGCTCAGCGAAGCCCACATGAAGCTGGCAATGATTGCCGGCGTAGAATGCCTGTTCCGTATCGCCTCGGTGCGCTACGGCGACAATGGTCGCTCGCGCCTGGTGGTACACACAAAGGCAAACGGAACGTGGTCCGCTCCCACGCCTGTGGACTTTCCCCTTGGGTTTGGCGAGGGCGACGTGGAGCGCGACAGCATATACGATTACGACTTCGACGTAGTGGAATATACGGACGGAAGAGGAAACCAGGACGCCTACGTGCTGCTGGTCTCGGGCGAGCGCCCAGCCGGCGACGACACCCTTTTC
The DNA here is from genome assembly GCA_900545835.1 of uncultured Collinsella sp. Classification (GTDB taxonomy): domain Bacteria; phylum Actinomycetota; class Coriobacteriia; order Coriobacteriales; family Coriobacteriaceae; genus Collinsella. The sequence continues at coordinate 4,836 of URBB01000035.1, forward strand.
GATATGGCAAGCACAGCCGGCATACTGTCCGTTGTGCGCCTGCGCATAGGCAACGACGGAGTTCGCGTGGTATCGCACACGTCGTGGCGCAGCATCTCGCGCGGCCGCCTTCAGGAGGATGGCTACCATTGCCTGCAGTGCCCACGCATCACGGTGGGCAAGACACTTGTCAACGGGCGCCTGTCGGGCGCCTACCTCCACCGACGCGGAACCACCGCAGAAAAGGCGCTCGGCAGCGAGGCCGAGGTTGCGCTGGAGTGCTTTACCCTGTGGTCGGACGTTTCGGGCGACAGCCTGACGTTCCGCCAAGTTCTCCGCTTTCCGCAGGCACCGTCGAGCATCGAGCTCGGCGCGCCCGAGAATATCAACGGCAAAATGGTGGTGCCCGTTGCATACGAGACCGCAGGCGGTTGTGGCTGTGCATCGTACGCCGTGATCGGCCAGTCCATTGCGGGCTGGGGCGTTATGTCGCCAGATGCCACAGTACCCCACGCGGTGCCGTGGCCGCAGCACACGGGCTTTTTGGCTACCGTCAACGAGCAACTGCAGCATATTACTTGGACGCGAGACGCATCGGCATTTGCAACGCAGCCTGTGGGTGCCGCAGGCTGTGGCCCGGCATCGTTTAGCGTAAGCAACAACGGCAGGTGCGTGCTCTATGTAGAGAACACCGATGGCAAGGTGGGACAAACCTACGACGAAGAAGGCAACCCGGTAGCAGTGATGGGCAAGCACTTCCGCATCTTCGCCAGCACCTTGGCAGGCGATCTGTTCACGGAGCCGTTCGTGATGTGCGAGCTGGACCATCCCGTCGATCAGATAACGACGTTTTTGACGTCGGGAGGCATGCTCTCCGCACTCGCCACGCACATTGTGAGTGCCGAGCAGAGCGAGGCAGAGCTGCACGGCATCGAAGTACCCTTGGCGGCGTGTGCCACTCCGACGGGCGCGGTCGCTACCTCGGGCGCGGTGGTGCCCGGAGCAGCAGGCGAATCCTTCATGGTCACGGTGCGAAACGACGGCAACACGCTGCTCACCGCCGGCACAATCGATCTATACCGAGAGGGCTCCAGCCAGCCGTTCTCCAGCGCATCCATCGGATTCGGAGCGAACGCACGCACGGCATCGATCTTTGATCCAGAGCTTTCCGAAGATGCTCCGGCCAACGACATGGCACACGTGAAGTACGCGCTCGAGACGCTGGGCGCACGTTTTGCAACGCACCCGCTGGTAGCCGACAACGGCAACGCCGTGCTGGCACCGGGTTGCACGGCACAGTTTCGCATGAGCTTCGCCATCCCCGAGAGCTGGAGCGACGAAGTGGGCAAACGCGTAACGCTGTATGCGAAGGCGCGTAATCTGGTGGCGCTCGATCCCGTAACGCTCGAGGAAATTCGACCAGGCGCAAACTCGGCGCTGGGTGCCGTACTGCACGAGCTTCATGTGCCCGACGCGGCATGCGAGCGCTCGGAAGTTCAGATCGGCGTATGCGACAGCGCGGATACGACAGGACTTCACGACGCCCCGATGGCAGCAGACGGCGATGGCGACTCGAGTGGCGGCGGTACTGACAAGGGCGGCGGCTCCGGCGGAAGCAGCTCCGGTGGCGGCAGTGGCTCTGGCAGCGGCAAGGATCACGGCAATAACAAGCATTCCGGAAAAGCGGGCGTGCTTGCGGGCACGAGCGATGTCAGCGCTCCCCTCATGGCAGCCGCTGCAGCACTCGCCGCAGCTGGCGCCGGCCTTGTCGCCTACAGCGCCCGCCGCACGGCGCTCGAAAACGACACCGCCGATGAGATCAATTCGGATAGGCCTCACTAGCTCTCAGTTACCTTTGCGAGAGACGCCGACTCGGCTCATCGAACGCCAAAAGGGCTGGCCTCGGGTACCCGAAGCCAGCCCTGAGTCGCCTGACATGGGAATCGCAGTCCGCTACTTGAGCTTCAGCGCCTCCATCATGGGCACGGCAGCATCCCAGTCGATCTTCCAGCCGATCGACACACGGACGGTTTCACCCGTCGCGGGAGCCGTCGCAAACAGCGTATGGCCGTTGTCGGGACCGGTAAAGCGCAGCCACGTTATGCCGTTGTACTCGACCTGGTCGGTTGTTGTCTCCTTGCCTTCGTAGACCTGCTCTAGGCTTGCAACCTCTTCCTCCGGCGAGCGCGGGAAGATGCTGATGTTCAGGCGTCCTCCAGTCTCGTCGTGGAAGAAGTTTGCCTTTTCGCGCTCTTCGTCGGACGAATCCAGCGTGTACCCATCGGCGGCCTCGATGCTGTACGATGCGCAGTCGATGCCCGTTAAATCTGCCTTCTCGCCAGAATCGGCCACGCCGCCGGCCGCCTTGAACTCCTTGGTCTCGCAGCCCGTGGTGTCAAAGTGCATGGCCTCGTGGTTCTTAGCGGGGGCGTAAGCGTCTACGAACTCGACAGTGATGGGCCCGTAGTACGCCGTCTTGGGCGCCCAGAAATATACGTACTCAACGGTCTCGCCCGGACCGATGTCTGGCCTCTCGGAAAGGTCAATTCCCTTGTGCAGATCATCGGGGGCCTCGCTTGCAACGTAGTCGAGCACAGCCGCCTTGCCGGAAGTAAACAACGGGTCGCCTGCCTCAAGATCGCCCTGGGCAGCATGCACGTTAAAGGAACTGAACGTCCTGTTCTTTGTGTTGTTGTTGGTGATCTTGATGTGCAGGTAAAAGCCGTCCTGTAGCTTGGCATCGCCACGATAGAACGTACCGTGAGCCACCGACTCATAGGTAATGCCTGCCACCTCGACCGTCTGCGAATCATAGGCCTCGGCCTTCTTGGACTTCTCCTGCACAGGTGCGCTCCCGCCCGAGCCACTCGGCGCATTACCGCCGCAGCCGGCAAGCGTACACGCCAACACAGCCGAAAGCGCCACGGTGGGAATTCCTAACAGCAGCTTCTTCGTCATGGGCTTCATCATCCTCACCGCTCCTTTCGCTTGCAGCTCATCCGTTGCCCAAGGCCTTCGTCATCCCGTGGCATCGACTTCCACTATGAGCGTATGACGAAACACGGCGCCGGCGAAGTGACCCGTGGCCCAAATAACGACCCACCAGCGTTCCTTATGGGCCAAAAGAACTCGCACATGCACGCCCCCGGCCCATAAAACGAGACGTCTGTCCCAATGTTCGATTCGATCCAACAATCCGCACGACACGTTTTCGACAACGTATCCAACCGTAAACGCAGCAAGACGCATCCGGCCGCCTTCAAACTTACTCGGACATAACCGAGTCGGTTTTGTCCGAGTAAACGAATCTCCATCGAATTCCGAACGGTTGTTCGATGGATTTCGTGTTGGTTGGAATCGTCTGTGGGCTGGGCTATGCTACCTTGACTATCTATATGACTTAAACGCAGCAAAGGAGCACCGAGAGAGCGAGTATGGCAAAAAACACCGCAAACTATGGTAACGACAGTATCCGCCAGCTCAAGGACGAGGAGCGCGTACGCCTGCGCCCCGCCGTCATCTTTGGCTCGGACGGGCTCGACGGCTGCGCGCATGCCGCCTTCGAGATCCTGTCCAACGCCGTTGACGAGGCGCGCCAGGGCTACGGCAAGCTCATCACCCTTACCGCCTTTCGCGATGGCTCTATCCAGGTAGAGGACAATGGCCGTGGCTGCCCGCTCGACTGGAACCCTTCCGAGAAGCGCTTTAACTGGGAGCTCGTCTTCTGCGAGCTCTACGCCGGCGGCAAGTATAACAACAACCAAGGCGGCGACTACGACTTCTCGCTCGGCACCAACGGCCTGGGCTCCTGCGCGACTCAGTACGCCTCCGAGTACATGGACGTCACGGTTTGGCGCGACGGCAACAAGTACTCCCTGCACTTTAAGAAGGGCAAGGTCGTCGGCGCCAAAAAGAAGGCACTCGAGATTGAGCCCAGCGACGAGGACCGTACCGGCACCACCATCAAATGGCGCCCCGATCTCGAAGTCTTTACCTCCATCAGCATTCCCCACGACTGGTATCGCGAAACCATGCGCCGTCAGGCCGTGGTCAACGCCAACGTGACCTTCCGCCTGCGCATCGAGGGCGACGACGGCGAATTTACCGAAGAGGACTTTTGCTATCCCAAGGGCATCGAAGACTACGTGCTCGAGAAGGTCGGTACCGACTACCTCACCGAGCCCTTCTTTATCGAGGCCGACCGTCGCGGTCGCGATCGCGAGGACCTGCCCGATTACAACGTAAAAATCACCGCATGCATGTGCTTCTCTCGCACCTTCATGATGCAGGAGTACTACCACAACTCATCGTGGCTCGAGAATGGCGGTTCGCCCGAAAAGGCCGCCCGCAGCGCTCTGACCAGCGCCATCGATGCCTACATTAAGCAACAGGGCAAGTACAACAAAAACGAGAGCGGCATTAAGTGGCAGGACGTCCAGGACTGCCTGGTGCTGGTGACCAACTGCTTCTCCACCCAGACGTCCTACGAAAACCAGACCAAGAAGGCCATCAACAACCGCTTTATCCAGCAGGCCATGACGGCCTTCTTTAAGGAGCGCCTCTCGACCTACTTGATCGAGAACAAGAACGCCGCCAATAAGATCATGGAGCAGGTGCTCATCAACAAGCGTTCGCGCGAGAATGCCGAGAAGACGCGCCAGAGCATCAAGACCAACCTGCAGCAGAAGACCGACATGGCTAACCGCGTGCAGAAGTTCATTGACTGCCGCTCCAAGGACAAGAGCCGTCGCGAGATTTACATCGTAGAGGGCGACTCGGCAGCAGGCGCCATTCGCACCTCGCGCGATGCCGAGTTCCAGGGTGTTATGCCCGTCCGCGGCAAGATCCTCAACTGCCTAAAGGAGGACTACCCGCGCATCTTTAAGTCCGACATCATCATGGACCTCATGCGCGTGCTGGGCTGCGGCGTGGAGATCAAGGACAAGCGCATCAAGAACCTCGGCGCCTTTGACCTGGACAACCTCAACTGGAACAAGGTCATCATCTGTACGGACGCCGACGTCGACGGTTATCACATCCGCACGCTCGTGCTCACCATGCTCTATCGCCTGGTGCCCACGCTTATCGACGAAGGCTACGTGTATATCGCCGAGTCGCCGCTCTACGAGATCAATTGCAAAGAAAAGACCTACTTTGCCTACACCGAGCTCGAGAAGAACGGCATCCTCAAGGAAATCGGCGACCAAAAGTGCTCGATCAACCGCTCCAAGGGTCTTGGTGAGAACGACCCGGACATGATGTGGCTCACCACCATGAACCCCGAGACGCGCCGCCTGATCAAGGTGGAGCCCGAGGACGTCACCAAGATGGAGACCATGTTCAACCTTCTGCTGGGCAACGACGAGGCAGGCCGCAAGCGCCATATCTCGGAGCACGGCAAGGAATACCTGGACCAGCTGGACCTGCAGTAGCAGCAAATCGATAACGACGGCCCATAAGAAGTTCAAGAGGATATCGTGGCAAAGAAGAAGACGAAGAACCAGCCAAAGAAAAAACAGGTCAACGCCGAGAACGTCATCGGCCTGCACTCCGAGGTCACCGACCAGCCGATCACGCAGACGCTCGAGGTCAACTACATGCCCTACGCCATGAGCGTCAACGTCTCGCGTGCTTTCCCCGAAATCGACGGCTTTAAGCCCTCGCACCGCAAGCTGCTCTACACCATGTACAAGATGGGTCTGCTCAAGGGCGAGCGCCAGAAGAGCGCCAACATCGTGGGTCAGACCATGAAGCTCAACCCGCACGGCGATGCCGCGATCTACGAGACGATGGTGCGCCTAGCCACCGGCAACGAGGCACTGCTTGCCCCCTTCGTAGAGTCGAAGGGCAACTTTGGCAAGTACTATTCGGGCGACCTGAGCTACGCCGCCTCGCGTTACACCGAGGCCAAGCTCTCCCCCATTAGCGCTGAGATCTTCAAGGACATCGACAAGGACCCGGTCGACTTCGTCGACAGCTACGACGGTGCCATGAAGGAGCCGCGTTTGCTGCCCACCACGTTCCCCAACATCCTTGTCTCGGCCAACAAGGGCATCGGCGTCGCCATGGCGTCCGATATCTGCGGCTTCAACCTCAACGAGGTCTGTACCGCAACGATGCACTACCTCAAGGATCCCGATTGCGACCTGCTTGAGTATATGCCCATGCCTGACTTCTCGACCGGCGGCGAGATCATCTACCGCCGCGAGGAGATGGAAAAGATTATCGAGACCGGCCTTGGCAGCTTCCAGATCCGCTCCCGCTGGCGCTGGATTCCCGAAGAGCGCATCATCGAGGTCTACGAAATCCCCTACACCACCAAGACCGATGTCATCATCGAGCGCATCGTCAAGCTCTCCAAAGAGGGCAAGGTCAAGGAGATCGCTGACATCCGCGACGAGACCGACCTCTCGGGCCTGCGCATCGCCATCGACCTTAAGCGCGGCGTCGACCCCGACAAGCTCATGGCCAAGCTCTATCGCTCGACCACGCTGCAGGATTCGTTCTCGTGCAACTTCAACGTGCTCGTCGACGGCTATCCCCGTGTTATGGGCGTGCGCCAGATTCTGCACGAGTGGGTCAAATGGCGTATTGAGTCCACGCGTCGCCGCATTAACTTTGACCTGGGCAAAAAGTCCGAGCGCCTGCACCTGCTGCACGGCCTCGAGGCAATCTTGCTCGACATCGACAAGGCCATCGCCATCATCCGTGGCACCAAGCTTGAAGCCGAGGTCGTGCCCAACCTTATGAAGGGTTTCGACATCGACGAGACCCAGGCCGAATTTGTTGCCGAGCTCAAGCTCCGCAACATTAACGAAGAGTACATCCTCAACCGCACCAAGGACATCGCCAAGCTTGAGAGCGAGATTGCCGAGCTTGAGGAGATCCTCTCCAGCGAGGAGAACATCAAGAAGGTCATCAGCGACGAGCTGGCCGCGGTCAACAAGAAGTACGTGATGCCGCGTCGCACAGGCAGGATCGAGCCCCATGAGGTTATCGAGGTAAGCTTGGAGCCCGAGGTCGAGGAGTACCCGGTGACCATCATGCTCTCGCGCGATGGCTACCTTAAGAAGATGACGGACCGCGTGCTCAAGAAGGCGACCACGCTCAAGTACAAGGACGGCGACAAACCCTTTATCGAGTTCCCGTCCTCCAACACCCACGAGCTGCTGGTCTTTACCAACAAGAGCCAGGTATACAAATGCAAGATTGCGGCGTTTGAGGACACCAAGTCGGCCCAGCTGGGCTCGTACCTGCCGACCGATCTTGAGATGGAACCCGACGAGAGCGTCATCTGGGTCATCGACCCCGAGGACTATAAGGCCGACGTGCTGTTTGTCTTTGAGAACGGCCGCGTGGTGCGTGTCGCACTTTCTGGATACGTCACCAAGACCAACCGCAAGCGCCTCAAGAACGCCATCTACGGTGGCAGCAAGCTGCTGTATGCCCAGGTGCTCAAGGAAGACCGCGACATCGCACTGGTCTCGAGCGACTATCGTTTGATGAACTTCAACACGTCGTTGCTCAAGACCAAGACGACTACCAACACGCAGGGCGTCCAGGCCTTTACCGCCAAGAAGGGCCGCTCGGTTACCACCGTCGGCACAACCGAAGAGATCCTTGGCGCCGGCGTCTCGGCCGAGAAGTTCACCGCGCAGAGCCTCCCCTCAGCCGGTGCCCTCATGAAAGAAAACGACATGCCGAGTCTGTTTGACTAACGCGATTGGTTAAAACGCGGGAGTCGTACCACCACAAATCCGTAAAAGAAAGGGTCCCGGGGCGCGATTAGCTGCACTCCGAGGCCCTTTCTTTTACCATTTGCTCGCAGAAGTGCACTCTCACTCACTTCCGCTAGCGCTAGTTTCCATGCGCTCTTCTTGCCCTTAGGCGAGCTTGCGAGCGAGTTCTCGCACCTCTTCCAGCTTGGGCGATGAGGCCATGCTGTCGCGCTCGGTCATACCGCTGATGGTGATAATGCCCTGGTCCTCCCACTTGCAGTACGCGCATGTGGACTTGTACATAGCGATCGCCGCATCATAGACGCCCTCGCTGTGGCTATCGAGCAAAAGGGCCGTCTTGGCGAACGGGAAGCCTGTAGCACCGAAGGCGTACAGGCGGTCGATGGCGGCCTTCTCCTGCGCGGTGATATCGAACCAGTAGATAGGCGAGGCGAAGACGACCATATCTGCGTCTTTCAGCGACTCAATCACGTTGGCCATGTCATCCTTCTGCACGCAAGTGCCCTCGTGGGCGAAGCAATACTGACACCCCAGGCAACCAGCGATTTTCTTGCCGGCAACGCGGATGACCTCGACCGTATGGCCGGCCTCGCGCGCGGTCTCGGCAAACGCCTCGACCATGGTGTCGGTATTGGCGCCCTTACGCGGGCTACCACTCAATACAACGATATTCATAGGATTCCCTCTCCTTCATGCTGCAGGCGCGCAGCATGTTTTCTTGTAACCAAAACGAATGGAGTTAATCAATCGTCTCGTTTCAGCTACTCCCTCTCTTTAGAAGAATCGTTGCTGGAGACTTGGCATTAAATCAAGGCACGCCTTATTTCAGATACTCCCCAAAGAATGCCTTCAGCTTTCCAAACGGAATGATGTCCATCTGATCGTAAAGGTCGGTATGGCTGGCACCAGGGATAATGAGCAATTCCTTGTTGTCCCCGGTCAGCTTGCCGTACGCGGTTTCGCTGAAATAACGGGAGTGCGCCTTCTCGCCATGCACCAGCAGTACCGCAGAGCGAATTTCGCTGCTGTATTGCAAAATCGGCATATTCAGGAACGACAGCGAGGACGTCACATTCCAGCCACCGTTGGAGTTCAGGCTGCGGGGATGGTAGCCTCGCGGAGTTTTGTAGTAGGCGTAATAGTCCGCTACAAACTGCGGCGCATCCTCCGGTAATGGATCGACCACGCCGCCCACCAGCGCATTGCTGCCGTTTTTATAGTCCTCGGTGCGCTGCGCGTTCAGCGCTTTCCGCTTTTCAAAGCGTGCCTGCTCGGAATCCTCGGCGTCAAAATAGCCGTTGGCGGTCACACGGGTCATGTCGTACATGGTCATAGCCGCGGTAGCTTTGATACGGGTGTCGATGGCCGCCGCATTGACCGCCATGCCGCCCCAACCGCAGATACCGATGATGCCGATACGCTCCGGGTCAACGCTTTCCTGCACAGAGAGGAAATCCACCGCTGCGCAGAAGTCCTCGGTGTTGATGTCCGGCGATGCTACATAGCGGGGCGTGCCGCCGCTCTCGCCGGTATAGGACGGGTCAAAGGCAATCGCGAAAAAGCCCAGCTCCGCCATCTTCTGCGCGTACAGACCGGAAGACTGCTCCTTCACAGCGCCAAACGGGCCACTGACGGCGATGGCGGGCAGCTTGCCTTCCGCGTTCTTAGGCACGTACACGTCGGCAGCCAGCGTGATGCCGTATCGGTTGTGGAAGGTCGCCTTGCTGTGCTCAACCTTGTCGCTTTTGGGGAACACCTTGTCCCATTCCTGCGTCAGTTTCAACTGCTCCATGCCTAAGCCTCCTTGTCAGCCGCTTTAAGGTATTGCTCGTCGTCCACGGCCTCCAACCACTCGTTGGAGGCCTCCTCGCCCGGAACCTCCACCGCGAGATGGGAGAACCAGCTGTCAGGCACCGCACCGTGCCAGTGCTTTACGCCCGCGGGAATATTTACTACATCGCCAGGGCACAGCTCCTGTGCCGGTTTGCCCCATTCCTGGTAAAGCCCTCGACCAGCCACGCAGACGAGGATCTGTCCCCCACCGCTTTTGGCGTGATGTGTGTGCCAGTTGTTGCGGCAGCCGGGCTCGAACGTAACGTTGTAAATGCCGACCTGTTCGGTGGAAAGGGGCGCGAGATAGCTTTGCCCGATAAAGTACTTCGCAAATGCGTCGTTGGGGGCACCGATGGGAAAGGCCATCTCGTTTTGATGCTCAGCTCTTGCATCAGCGGCATCGTCATCTGCCCAGACCTCCTTCGCCATGCGAAAGGCCGCCCACGCCTTGGGCCATCCCGCATAAAACGCCGCATGCGTAAGGATTTCCGCTATCTCCGCCCTGGTCACGCCGTTGTTCTTTACGGACATAAGATGATATTGGAACGAAGAGTCCGTCAGCCCCTGTGCCATCAAGGCGACCACCGTCACCACACTGCGGTCTCGAAGGGAAAGCCTGTCTTCTCGGCTCCACACCTCGCCGAACAGCACGTCATCATTGAGCTGTGCGAATTTGGGGGCAAAGTCCCCCAGGGCATCTCTACCTGCCGTCTGTTTGATTGCCATGATCGATTTCCTCCTGTCGATGGTTTTGAGTGCAAAACTGCTTCCGCGCAGCTAAGCCGCGCCTAGACTCCTAAGCCCATTCGTCGCGCCTGCTCAAGAGCGGGATGCCCGGCGATTTCGCCCACACCGTTCACGCCGCCGGCGAAAACCGTTCCGACAAGCGTGCGCCTTTGGCGAAAATCCCTTGCGCTCCCGATTTGTATTGACGAGAATAAAGGTAATACCTAAACCTAACTTTAGGTCAAGGAATGAATTCTAGATTTATCCGGAGGAACCATGTACACAATCGGACAGGTGGCGGAGATGTTCGGTCTGCCCGTTTCCACGCTGCGTTATTACGATAAGCAGGGATTGTTCCCGGGGCTGGAGCGGACGTCCGGCATTCGCCGATTCGGCGATACGGAACTCGAGGCGCTTCGGGTCATCGAATGCTTAAAGAAGGCTGGGATGGAGATCAAGGACATCCGGCTGTTCATGGAATGGTGTGCGGAAGGCCCATCGACATATCCCAAGCGCAAGGCCATGTTCGAGGAGCGAAAGGCCCACATGGAGTCGGAGATTGCGAAGATGAACCGCGCGCTGGACATGTTGAAGTTCAAATGCTGGTACTACGAGCAGGCGATTCAGGATGGCAACGAGGATAGACTGAAGGCGCTGATTCCCGACAATTTGCCGGAAGAAATCAAAGGCGCCTACGAAAACGCCCACACTCAATAATGCTACCCGATGCTCAAGGGGCTTTGGCAAGGGGCTCTTTCCGAGCAGAACGAAAAAGAAAGCCTCCGAACCAGAGGGTTCGGAGGCCGTTATTCCCATTATTTCGCTAATGGCTTTGCTCTATGGCGACGCCAAAACAGCATCAGGCGGTACTCGACGGTATCAAAACGCGAGTTCAAAAGCCAGTTCCCGTTATTCCCATAGACATAAGCGCATCTGCTCGCGATTGCCTATCGATGCTTTGCCTCGAGCACGGCAGACACCGCATCGAGGAACTCCCGCACATGGTCTGCGGGGTGCGGCGAATGAAGCAGCCCGTAAGACACGAGACAGTCCCAATCGGTAGGGACGGTTTTGAGCATGGGGTGGACGTTGGCCCACAACGGCAGCGTCGCAAGTGCGAGGTCCTCGTTCGCGCCGCGATTGAACACCTCCACCCGATATTGCGGGAAGTCTACGAGCGCGATTTGAGGATGATGCAAGAGTATCTCGTCGCGCACGCGGTCGATTTCGGCGTTCCAGCCCCGGCGTATAAGCATAAGACTGTGATTGTGGAGGTCGTCGAATGTGACGATGTCGCGTTTGGCGAGTTCGTTGTCGACGGGAACGGCGCACCAGAGCGGCTCGCGCGAAAGCTCGAGGCCCAGGCACCCGCGCTCTTTAAGAAAGGCATCGTCGAAAATACCCACCACGATATCCATGTCTTGCCCGAGGTTCGCCAAACCGCGCGCCGCCGAGGGTGTGTTTTCAAACGTGACCACCTGAAGGCTCATGCCAGGGCAACGTTCCTTCACCTTCGGCCACAGTTTCGTGAGCGGCGTGCTGGGCGTCATAAGCGACACTCCCACGCGGATGATGCGCTTCTCTCCGCGCTCGGCGACGCGGGCGCGTGCGATTGATTCTTGAGAGTACTGCACGATATGGCGGGCGTCGGCGAGCAGCGACCTGCCTGCTCGCGTAAGCGAAAGCCCCTGATGCGATCGGTGGAACAGCGTAAGGCCTAGCCGCGACTCCAGCAGGTTCATCTGCTTGATGACGGCCGTGGGCGTGATGAAGGACTCTTGTGCCGCCTTGGAGAAGCTGCCCGCCTCCGCCACGCGGATGAAAGTGTCAAGCTGTGGGTTGTACATCGATCCTCCTGTCACGCATTATGTGCCGTATATACCCCATGGTTATATCCATCATTCCAACGTGAACTTCTCGCACGTCAGTAAACGCCGTAGCCTTGTATTCGAAAAGTCACCATTAAGGAGGAGACCATGGAGTATCTGAAGCTCAACAACGACGTAGAGATGCCCATCGAAGGTTTGGGCACCTTCCTCATGACCCCGGCCGAGGCCGAGGCGGCCGCAACCGCCGCGCTCGCGGCTGGCTACGAGCACATCGACACCGCCAACGCCTACATGAACGAGCGCGCCGTGGGCCGTGCCATCGCCAAGAGCGGCATCGCGCGCGACAAGATCTTCGTCTCCACCAAGCTCTGGCCGAGCGTCTACGACGCGGGCATGCCGGCGGTGGACGCCACGCTCCAGCGCCTGGGGCTCGACTACGTCGACATGCTCATCCTGCACCAGCCGGTAGGCGACTACCTGGCCGCGTGGCACACGATGGAAGAGGCGTACCGCGCAGGCAAGGTACGCGCCCTCGGCCTCTCCAACTTCCCGCAAGGCAAGATCGCCGAGGTCATCGAGGTCGCCGACATCAAGCCGCAGCTCGTGACCTTTGAGTGCCACCCCTACCACGCCCAGCGCGACCTGCGCGCCTACCTCGCGCCGTACGGCACGGTGATCGAGGCGTGGTACCCGCTCGGCCACGGCGACAAAGGTCTTCTGGAGGAGCCCGTCTTCGTCGCTCTCGCCGAGAAGTACGGCAAGACCCCGGCCCAGGTGATCCTGCGCTGGCACGTGCAGATGGGCACCTCCATCATCCCCGGCTCCAAGAACCCCGCCCACATCGCCGACAACGCGAACATCTTCGACTTCTCCCTCACCGAAGACGAGATGGCCGAGATTGCCAAGCTCGACGGGACCATGGCCTACTACACCGCCACTGAGGAAGCACTCGCGGGCTACCTGACCATACGCCCCGATTTCAACGCGCAGGAGTAGCACTCAGACGACAACGGACCAACCAAACCGCCGCCGAGGACCAGTCGACTGTCGAGGATGAGCCCGCCGCAGTGCCCGCTGCAGACGGCAACGCCCTCGTGGCCTACTACTCGGCACAGAGCCACACCGCTGTCGTAGCTCAGACCATTGCCGACGAGCTCGGCGCCGATCTCTTTGAGGTGACGCCTAGAACCTGCGGGTTATAACCCCGTGTGCACCCCAGCGTTATAGAACCCTCACCAACGGAAACTTCCGCCGGCGCGGCGTCCCTCGTACGGTAGATACGTCAAGTTGCGAGAAAGGAAGGCACCATGGACTACATCACCTTGAACAACGGCGTCAGGATGCCGCAGCTCGGCTTCGGCGTGTACCAGATCCCGGACGCCGCGGAATGCCAGCGCGCCGTGGAGGACGCTGTCTCTTATACACATCTGACGCTGCCGACG
>URBB01000036.1 GCA_900545835.1 uncultured Collinsella sp.
GGCTCGGAGATGTGTATAAGAGACAGGCGCCGGCCGTCGCCGTTAGAACTCTGCAAATTCGGGAGCGCCGACCTCAATCTCCTCACGCCCCGCCATAAGCTCGCGCATCTTAGCGCAAAACGGCTCCTGCTCCCCCGCTTTAAACACCAAGTGAAGTGTCACGGCATCCGCGTAATCGGTATCCGAAACCTTGGCACCCGAATCCTGCGCCAAACGAAGCACCTGCTCATACTGCGGATAGGCCACATGCACGTCAACAGGCACGACACTCGTCATCTCAACGATCTGCCCGGCCTCCTGAGCCGCGGCCACCGCCGCCTGCGTCGCCGCGGTATAGGCGCGCACCAAGCCACCCGGCCCCAATAACGTGCCGCCAAAATAGCGCGTCACCACGCAGCAAACATTTTTGAGCTCTGCGCCGCGCAGTACCTCGAGCGTCGGCATGCCGCTCGTGCGGCTCGGCTCACCGTCATCGCTCTGACGCTCACGCCCATCGACCAAAATCCACGCGGGAACATTGTGTCGAGCGTCGTAATGACGCTTGCGAACCATCTCGATAAAGGCATTCGCCTCATCCTCGGACTCAATATGGACCAGCTGGGCAATAAACCGGCTCTTGCGGTCCACAAACTCGCCCGAAACCTCAATATTCGATTGCAGAGTAAAATAGCTGTCCAACAAAGCCCCTCAAACACAAGCAAAGCAACAAACAGCCTCAATAATACGGCAAAGACAGCACCGTTGACCTCGCCAACAAGAACGGAAACGCCAATGATATCGTCACCAACAGCGAGAACCCGTCAGCGCGAGCAAGGTGCCTTGAAAGACAAGGGCATTGACCTTATGGGCATGCCCGAAGGCTTGAAAGGCAGATTGCCGCGCTGACGGGTTCGCAGCGTCAACAAAGTGCTGAGTGGGCCGATAAGCCGGGTTCTGTCGTGAACGGTCATTTATCTTGTCTGCACGTTACCGTGCAGCTCCACGCACGCTACCCGAACGCGGACCGGGCCGGCCCATAGCGTTCCTATTCGCGCTTGCTCCGGATGGGGCTTGCCAAGCCGCCGTGTTGCCACGACGCTGGTGGTCTCTTACACCACCGTTTCAGCTTTTCCCTTTACGCCTTGCGGCGCAGGTGGGAGTCTTCTTTTCTGCGGCGCTTTCCGTCGGATCACTCCGCCCGGCCGTTAGCCGGCATCCCGCCCTCTGGAGCCCGGACTTTCCTCACGCGTACTGCAAGCAGCACATCGCGCGACCGTCTAGCCCACTCAGCAGTGCAAGAGTGTAGCACACCGTTGCCGCAGGCAATGGCACAACACAAGCGTTCGACACGATAAACCAAAAACCGCGCCATGCAGTACAATATGTTCGTCGATGGGCAACGTCGTCAGTCGAGACGCGGCCGCGCTCCGCACCCCTCCGTCTACTCGGTGCGTTCCCGCCTCCTCCCCGAGGCGGGATGTCGGCATTTTTTCATGCACCGACAACCAAATAGCCTGCAGACAGCATGGGCAGCATCATGCATCTCGGCACCAATTGCAAAAAGGGATCCGTCCATTGCGGACGGATCCCTTAAAACAAGTGATCGTCAAACCGATTTACTCGGCGTCGGTCTCCTCGTCCTTATTCTCGGAAGGAAGCGGGGTAACCTCGATCTCGACGCCCAGAGTCTCAGCAGCGGACTTCATGGACAGGGAGATACGACGACGGTCGAGGTCGATCTCCATGACCTTGACCTGAACCTTGTCGCCCACGTGGGTGACCTGAGAAGGCTGATCGACGTGCTTGTTGGCCATCTCGGAGATGTGCACCAGGCCCTCGATGCCCTCGCCCAGGTCGACGAAAGCGCCGAACGGGACAAGCTTGGTCACAGTGCCCTCGACGATAGCGCCGACGGGGTACTTCTTGACCAGTGCGCGCCACGGATCCTCGGTGGTCTGCTTGAGACCCAGGGAGATGCGCTCGCGGTTGAGATCGACGTCGAGAACCTCGACCTCGACCTCCTGGCCGACCTTGACAACCTCGGAAGGATGGTTGACGTGGTTCCAGGAGAGCTCGGAGATGTGGATGAGGCCGTCGATACCGCCGAGGTCGACGAAGGCGCCGAAGTCGACGATGGAGGAAACGGTGCCCTGGAGACGCATGCCAGACTTAAGCTTGGACAGGATCTCGGAGCGCTCGGCCTTACGGGACTCCTCGAGCACGACGCGACGGGAGAGGACGACGTTGTTGCGGTTGCGGTCCATCTCGATGACGCGGGCCTCGATGCGAGTGCCCATGTAGGAGGTGAGGTCCTTGACACGACGGAGGTCGACGAGGGAAGCGGGCAGGAAGCCACGCAGGCCGATGTCGAGGATCAGGCCGCCCTTGACAACCTCGATAACCTCGCCCTCGACGTTCTCGCCGGAGTTGAACTTCTCCTCGATGCGGTTCCAAGCACGCTCGTACTCGGCACGCTTCTTGGACAGGACCAGACGACCGTCCTTGTCCTCCTTCTGGAGAACCAGAGCCTCGATGGGATCACCGAGTGCAACGATGTCTGCAGGGTTAGCGTCCTTGCGGATGGACAGCTCGCGGACCGGGATAACGCCCTCGGACTTGAATCCGATGTCAACGAGCACCTCGTCATGCTCGATCTTAACGACAGTGCCGTTAACGAGATCGCCCTCATCAAAGTCGGTAATCGTACCGTCGATGAGGTTGTTCATCTCCTCCTCATTGACATCGTCAAGAGAGAAAATGGACGAGTTCTGAATCTCACTCAAAGGTGGACCCCTTTCGAACTACGGGGCCCCGATTGCTAGGACCTACAGAAGGGTGCGACAAGCACACAACGTTTAGGAACACTCGGGAGCCGACAGATACTAATGTGACGCTTATGCAATCACGTTCGTATAGGTTACGGGGAAATGAGTTCGATTTCAAGCGTGAACTGCGTTTTTTTACTCGTGTGGAGACTTTTTCGTAATCTTATGGACAGCCGTCTCCACAACTTGACGATAAGCAGTTTGCCCATACGCCTTTGAGGTAAAGTATCCGGAGCCAACGATTCTGGAACGATTTATCGAGAAAGGTGCCCGCGTGCTCAAAGCAGTCGTTTTCGATATGGACGAAACGCTTCTTAGCATCAACCTTAACGCGTTCATCCTTCGCTATTTTAAGGATGTCTCTTCGATGCTCGCGGATATCGGGCGCCGCAGTCGCGGTGGCACGATGGCACGCCTCGGCACCATCCTGGTCGACCTCAACGCCAATCGCCGAAGCGGCACGGATAATCGCACCAATCTTGAGTTCTACCAAGAAGAGGTTGAGCGCCGGTGCGGCATTTGCCTCTCGGACCCACTCATCTACGAGGCGTTTACCTACTACGACCGCGAAGTTCTTCCGTACAAGAACGACGATGTCATCAACGCCCACGCCATGCCGGGCGCACACGCCGCGCTTCAGGCCGTACAGGATGCAGGGCTACGTTGCGCGCTCTTTACCAACCCCAGCTTTCCGCAGGGGGCCATCGAGTGCCGCATGGGTTGGGGCGACCTGGCCGACGCCCCCTTTGAGCTCGTCACGCACATGGGAAACACCACCCGCTGCAAGCCCGATGCCACCTACTATCTAGAGCAGCTTCAGGTGATGGGACTCGAGCCGCACGAGGTCCTTATGGTGGGCAACGATCCCAAACGCGACTTCCCGTCCCCCGATTGCGGCATCCAAACCGCCTTTGTGGGCCAGGGCAAGCCCAGCCGAGCCACCTGGCGCGGAACCATGGAAGACTTCGCCCGCGACCTTAACGCCGTAATCGAAGCCTTCTACGAGCACCAAATAGCCGACGAACTGTCATAGAACCCCCTCGCTCGCTCCAAACAAAATAACGCCGCAGACCGAATGTGACAAAGGTTCAGCCCCTTTTCACATTACAAAGATGGCGCCGATGTTTTGGCAACGACAGACACTATGACCCAATCCGAGGGCACTAAAAAGATAGGAGCCCCCGCTCGTGACCGCGGGTCGGGGCTGCGACAATGATGTTGAAGTGCCATAGGCGCAGCCGCGCCGCAACGAGGTTGGGAGGCTCCCATGCCAAAGTATTCTACCGCGTTCGGGATGGACGTCCACCTGAGGTCGACCACCGTCTGCGCCCTCGACGCGGACACCGGCGAGGCCGTGACGAGGAGGTTCCCCGGCAACCCCTGGGGCGAGATCGCCGGGTGGATGGATGGGTTCCCCGGGCCGTCGCTCGCGGCCTACGAGAGCGGCTACCTCGGCTTCGCCCCGCAAAGGGAGCTCGCCGGGCTCGGCGTCGAGTGCGTCGTCGCCGCGGTCTCGAAGATCCCCAGGTCGGCCGCCGACTCGGCCTCCAAGAACGACAGGAACGACGCCGCCAGGATGGCCAAGGCGATACTCGCCCACGACATCTCCCCCGTATGGGTCCCCTCCCCCGAGGTCGAGGGCATCAGGGACCTCGCCGGCGCCTACGACGGGGCGACCGCGCGCCTGGCGACCGCCAAGCAGCGGCTGCTCGCCTTCCTCGCAAAGCGAGGGTTCGTCTACGGCGGCACCACGCCCGCCGGCAACCCGAGGAAGTACTGGACCTACGACTTCCTGAGGTGGCTCGACAAGGTCAGGCCGGAGGACGATGGCGGGGTTCGGGCGCTCGCCGCCCTGAGGAACGAGGTCGAGGCCGCGGCGGAGGCCCGGGCGGACCTGCTCTCCGAGTACAGGGCAGCCGTGGATGCCAGCCCGATCGCCGCGGAGGTGGCCGCCCTCCAGTCGATCAAGGGCTGCGCCTTCGCGCTGGCCGCAGCCTTCTCGGCCGAGGTCGGCGACTTCACGAGGTTCCGTTCCGGAAGGCAGGTCACGGCCTATTTCGGCCTCGCGCCGAGTCAGAGGTCGAGTGGCGACTCCGTGCGGCTCGGAGGCATCAGCGGTGCGGGCAACGCCCTCGTCAGGAGGTTGGCTGTCGAGGGGTCCTGGAGCTACGTCCAAGCGAGCCACCAACCGAAGCTGATGCCCAAGGGCAGCGGCGTGCCCCTCGAGATAAGGATGCACGGGAGGAAGGGGTCCGAGCGGCTCCTGCGGCGGCGCGAGGAGATGCTCGCCCGCGGCGTGCCCGCGGCGAAGGCCAACGCGGCCACCGCGGCCGAGCTCGTGAGGTGGCTCTGGGCCCTCGGCATGATGTGCCGGGAGGGCGCGGAATAGACATGGCCCCCGTCCCGGCGAGCCGGGCGGCCTTCGGGGACACCCCCTATTTCGCTGTGCGCGCGGAGCCCTCCGCATGCGCCTCGACAGACTTGGGGAACCCCGCCGAAGGAATGGAGTGCGGGCCGGCAGAACGGTATCCGCGGATATGAGACTGAGCCGAAGGCGTCGATGACATGCCGGGGGCGGACCGGGACGGGTTAACGGCAGGCCCCGCCGACCGATTGCAAGCGGTCGGCGGGGCCATTGTGGCTCTTGACAGCGGATTGGGTCATATGAGCAAAAAGCCCCCGGAAAGCGAACGAAACGCTTTCCGGGGGCTCTACGAGGCATGGGGGTAAAACGCCTGACAAGTAGGCCTAGCCCCAGGCATCCATGACGATCGACACGTTACTCGGCGTGAGCGTAGTCCACCTTGGCGCGGCGAGCGGTGGCCTTCTCCCAATCGCTGGTGCCCTCAAAAACATCCTGCTTGTAGGGGTTGCGGCCGAGCTTCTTGGCGCGGTAGGCGATGTAGATGATGGCGGCGATGTTGGCGATCAGCGCGACAACCGAAACCGCGGTGGCGGCGCCTGCGTCGAGCGTGGAGTGCGTCACAAAGATGGACTCCTCCTGGAAGTAGGGGAACACCTGGGCGAACATGCACCAAATGGCCAGGGTAAAGGCACGGTTCTGGATCCAGCCGCCCTTGTTCCAGATAAAGGCCGCCACGGTGGGGGCCAGCAGCAGCGCAAAGCCGCAGAACCAGGAGTGGGTGGGCAGGCAGTTGTAGGTGTAGCAGAAGTTCCAGATATCGTAGGCGATGATGTAGACCCAGGTCATGTCGGGCCACAGCATGTCGGTCTTGTCCTCGGAGGCGTAGACGCTCCACCAACCGGTCATGCAGAAGATGTTGATGATGCCGGCGATGCCGTTGAACACGTTGTTCCAGCCGGCCAACTGCGTGGCGCCCTCGGAAGTGACCCAGGTGGTCTCGCCCAGGACAAAGAAGTGATAGGCGCTCTCAAAGTCGGACACGACGGCGATCATGATGTTGATGGCGACGATCACAAACGGCCATGCGCGGAACCAGTGCGCCTTGCCGATCTTGCCCCACTGGTACTTGATGGCAATGAAGCCCCAGCAGCCGGCGAGCGCCGCGTACACCTTGGCGTAGTGGAACCAGCTGTTCTGGTACACGTGGGTGGGGTTGGTGAGCGCCCACTCGGCACCCTGCGAAACGCCGACGGCGATGGCGATGCAGTAGATGGTCATGGCAAGCGGAGCCGCGCCAAAGATAATGGCGGCGCCCAGCTTGGTGCGTCGGCCGACCTCGTTGAGCACGATCAGGCCAATAAAAACCATGGCCCAGCCGAGCCAGTGGATAAGGGTATCGCTACCCCAAACATCGAACAGCATGCTGCTCTCCTTTCATGAGCCCGCGGCCCCTCTTCCAATCGCGGGCAATTTGGCCAGGTAGTGCTAGTTCCTGGGCTTGCGCTCGGGATACTTAGCGGTGTAGCCCTCAATATGCAGCGTCGAGGCGATAATCTCTTTAACCGTCTCGTCAGGCACATCGGGGTGCGTACGGATATACATCAAAAGTCCCATGATGAGGGTGTAGAACGTCTCGTAGACATGGTCGATGCGCAGGTCGTGATGGGCGACAAAGTCCACCACGGTGGTGTCGCAAATGTAGCGCGCAACGCGCTGGACCACGTTGTGCAGAAAGCCGCCAAAGAGCGCGCCACTGTTCGAGGTGAGCGTGCCGGGCAGTTCGCGCCCGTTCACAACCAAGCGCTTAAAAAGCGGGGCGACGCTGTCGAGCGCACCCTCGATGTCGCCCACGGTGCGGCTGGCGTTCCATTGCTCGAGCTCGTCGATAAAGCCATCGATTGCCTCGTCCATGACGGCGGCCACGGCGGCGTCCATGTCGGCAAAGTAGTGGTAGAACAGCGAGCGCGTACAGCCGGCTTGTTTGGTTACGGCCGAAACCGAAAGATGGGACACACCCAGCTCGGAGCTTACGGCACGCACGGCCGCTAGGATCTCGCGACGGCGCTCGTCACCCGTCAGGCGCTTGGCGGCGCCGTCGGGCACCGAGGCATCGGCCCCGGGGGCGGCATCGACTACGGTGGTATCTGCGCAAACGTCGCTCATGTTTTTGCCGCCTTTCATCCGTTTCTGCCCAACCGTTCGCCTAACAGTCTTGAATATTGTTGACGGTTCGTCAATACTATTTTTGACACAATGTCAACAATGGTGGGTGAACGGCATGGGGGCATGCCCAGCCTGCAAAAAAAAGAGGGGCGCCGCGGTCTCGCCAGGCTGCGGCAAGAGAAGGGACAACCATGATTCTCAACGGACCGGGAATTAGCTACACCGAGCCCGATATCGGCGCCGAGTTTGTGCCGCCACTGCCGGAGCACCCGCGCGAGGCCATCGTCAAGCTGTGCGAGCACTGCACCAACCGCCTGCTGCATCGCGACGAGCTGCTGGGCTACGAGTACTGGTCGTTTGCCGAGGCCGCGACCGACGAGCAGGCCGAAGTGCTCTGCAAGATGAAGATGCGCCGTCCCTACACGCTGCCCGAGATGGTCAAGATCACCGGCATGCCCGAGGCAGATATCGAAAAGATGCTCGACGACATGAGCTACACGGGCCTGCTCGAGTACAACTGGGAAAACCCCGAGCGCGCCAAGCAGTGGGTGCTGCCCATGCTGGTGCCCGGTTCGGCTGAGTTCCTCAACATGCGCGTGAGCCAGCTCGAGGAGCACCCGGTCTATGCCAAGTTCTTTGAGCAGGCGTCCAAGGGCCCGCTGTCCAAGGCGACGCCGATGGTGCCGCCCGGAGGTGCCGGCATCGGCATGCACGTCATTCCCGTCGAGAAGGCCATCGATGCCTCGAGCACCTCGGTGCCGATCGAGCATATCGAGCATTGGCTCGACAAATACGATGGCAAATATGCCGCCAGCACCTGCAGCTGCCGCGCGAGCCGTCGTGTGATGGGCGAGGGCTGCGCCGACGACCCGGCTGACTGGTGCATCGCCGTGGGCGACATGGCCGACTACGTGGTCGAGACCGACCGCGGCCATTACGTGACCCGCGAGGAGGTCTACGACATTCTGCGCCAGGCCGAGGACAACGGCTTTGTGCATCAGATCACCAATATCGATGGCGAGAACAAGATCTTCGCCATCTGCAACTGCAACGTTAACGTGTGCTACGCCCTGCGCACCAGCCAGCTGTTCAACACGCCCAACCTGTCGCGCTCTGCCTATGTCGCCAAGGTCGAGAAGGACAAGTGCGTGGCCTGCGGTCGCTGCGTAGAGGTGTGCCCGGCCGGCGCCGCCAAGCTGGGCCAGAAGCTCTGCAGCAAAAAAGCCGGCGGACAGGTGCCCGAGTATCCGCGCCAGGAGCTGCCCGACGCCACCAAGTGGGACCACACCAAGTGGTCGCCCAATTACCGCAACGACAACCGCATCGAGACGCATGAGTCCGGCACCGCACCCTGCAAGTCGGCCTGCCCCGCGCACGTTGCCGTTCAGGGCTATTTGAAGCTCGCGGCTCAGGGTCGCTATGACGAGGCGCTGGCGCTCATCAAGCGCGAGAACCCGCTGCCCGCTATCTGCGGCCGCGTGTGCAACCGCCGCTGCGAGGACGCCTGCACCCGTGGTCGCGTGGACGCCGCCGTGGCTATCGACGAGGTCAAGAAGTTTATCGCCCAGCGCGATCT
Source organism: uncultured Collinsella sp. (assembly GCA_900545835.1). GTDB lineage: Bacteria > Actinomycetota > Coriobacteriia > Coriobacteriales > Coriobacteriaceae > Collinsella. The sequence continues at coordinate 8,909 of URBB01000036.1, forward strand.
TGATGCCGCGACCCGCTATGTCCCACCTGTGGTGACCCCGACGCGTGCCGGCGGCTTCGACCAGAAGATCGCCATTATCGGCTCCGGCCCGGCCGGTCTGTCCTGCGCCTTTTATCTTGCCGAGAAGGGCTACAAGCCCGTCGTGTTCGAGAAGAATGAGCGCCCGGGTGGCATGCTCACCTACGGCATTCCCAGCTTTAAGCTGCTGAAGGATGTTATCGAGGCCGAGGTCGAGGCCATTCGCCTGATGGGTGCCGAGTTCCGCTATGGCGTTGAGGTTGGTCGCGATGTGACGCTCGACGAGCTGCGCGAGCAGGGCTTTAAGGCCTTCTATGTGGCCATTGGCTGCCAGGGCGGCCGCCTTGCCGGTATTCCGGGCGAGGATGCCGAGGACGTGACCGTGGCCGTCGACTTTTTGCGCGAGGTCAACAGCGGCAAGATCGATGCGCTGCCCGGCCGCACCATCGTGGTGGGCGGTGGCAACGTGGCGATCGATGTTGCCCGCAACGCCTGCCGTCTGGGATCCGAGCACGTTGAGATGTTCTGCCTGGAGAGCGAGGCCCAGATGCCCGCCAGCGATGAGGAGCGTCGCGAGGCCATTGAGGACGGCGCGCACATCAGCTGCGGTTGGGGCCCCAAGGAGGTCCATCTGGACAATGCCGGCCGTGTGTGCGGCATTACCTTCAAGCGCTGCACGCGTGTCTTCGACGATGAGGGTCGTTTTGCGCCCGAGTACGACGAGAGCGACCTGCGTCGCGTGGACGCCGACCGCGTGGTCATGTCCATCGGTCAGTCCATCGTGTGGGGCGACCTGTTGGCCGGCTCCAAGGTCGAGCTCGGCCGTGGCCAGGGTGCCCTTGCCGATCCCCAGACCTATCAGACCGCCGAGCCCGACATCTTTGTGGGCGGTGACGTCTACACCGGCCCCAGTTTTGCCATCGATGCCATCGCCGCCGGTCACGAGGCCGCCGTGTCCATCCATCGCTTTGTGCAGCCGGGTTCCACGCTCACCATCGGCCGCAACCAGCGCCGCTACACCGCGCTCGACCGCGACGATGTCGTGATCGAGAGCTACGACAACGCGAGCCGCGAGGTGGCGCATGTCGACCGCGAGCGCGAGAAGGCCGCGCCGTTTAGCGAGTACGTCGAGACCTTCACCGAGGAGCAGGTGCGCGCCGAGACCGCCCGCTGCCTGGGCTGCGGTGCCTCGATCGTCGACCCCAACAAGTGCATCGGCTGCGGTCTGTGCACCACCAAGTGCGCGTTCGATGCCATCCACCTGGATCGAGATCGCCCCGAGTGCTCCACGATGGTCAAATACGAGCAAAAGCTCCCGAGCCTTGGCAAGTATGCTTTAAAGCGTGCAATCAAAATCAAGTTCGGTCGCAAGTAATGAGGTTCCGCCGTTCTAACGAACGGCGGCACTGCCGACGCTGCGCGGCGCCCAAGCACCCCATCTTGCCCCTCAACTTCGGCGCCGCGGGCAAAAGCCCAGCGGACGCCTTGTTTCGGGGCAACCTGGGGCACCTGGATCGCCGCTCGCTGACGTTTGGCTGACATCGCATCAACCGTTGTTGAAAGGTTTCTACCTTGCATGAATTGGGAATCGTTTACCACATCATTCGCGATGTCGAGAATGTGGCGCGCGCTCATGGCGTGCGTCGCGTTTCGAGCGTGACGTTGCTACTGGGCGAGGTCTCGGGCGTCGTTCCCGACTTGCTGCTCGACGCTTGGCGCTGGGCGGCAGATAAAAAGCCTATCACGCAGGGCGCGGAGCTTGTCGTGGAGCCTGTCGAGGCCGTGACGCATTGCGAGGCGTGCGGCCGCGACTATGCGACAGTCGAGCACGGCAAGACCTGCCCCCATTGCGGCAGTGGCGAAACATACCTGCTGCAGGGCCAGGAGGTCATGATCAAGCAGATTGAGACCCCCGACGAGGATCCGGCAGACGCTGCCCCCGCCAGTCCTTCCGACGCTCCCGACGCCGTCGACGCCGCAAACCCCCTCCGCATCGCCTAGGATTCCCTATAAGTTGCGGTGAAATAGTTCCTCAATCCAGCCTTCTGGCTCTTAAACAAGAACTATTCCACCGCAACTTTTTCGAGTGGTTTCGTAAACCATAAGTCACGAAATTAGTCAAGCCATGTCCGTTTAAACAAAATAGTGGCAGTACGAGCGCATTCGCACTTGTTTAAAACCGATATTAATGAACAGCATGCTTGTGTCTGTAAAATACATGGCTCGATGAGCGACGATTTGGCGGGTAATGAGTCGAAAAACAGCAACGTAATCAATTTGTAACAAACTTGGACGTTTAAACAAATAATCCAACCTTTTGCGAATTTAGCTATAATTCCACAAACCAAACAGCTATACTCCTTTAATGTCGTGTAGGAATTACGTAGACAAAAAGGAGGTTATGTGATGGTAAGTATTGTTCTTGCTAGCCACGGGGACTTGGCAGCTGGAATCAAGCAGACGGGCTCGATGGTCTTTGGCGATCAGCCGTCTGTTGCCGTGGTCTCGCTCGAGCCGAGCATGGGCCCCGACGACTTCCGTGCCAAGGTCGAGGAAGCAATCGCTTCCTTCGAGGACCAGGAACAGGTGCTCTTCCTCGTTGATCTGTGGGGCGGCACGCCGTTCAACCAGATCAGCGGGCTCATCGAGGGCCACGATTCCTGGGCTATCGTCACCGGTGTCAACCTGCCTATGCTCATCGAGGCATATTCGCAGCGCTTTGACGCAAAGAACACTGCACATGCGATCGCAAAACATCTCGTGACTGAGGCTAAGGCTGGCGTGCGCGTCAAGCCCGAGTCTCTGGAGCCCGAGGAGAAGAAGCCGGCTGCGGCCGCCGCTGCTCCTGCAGGCGCCATCCCTCCGGGAACGGTCATCGGCGACGGGCACATCAAGATTGCCCACGTCCGTATCGACACCCGTCTGCTGCATGGTCAGGTGGCCACCACGTGGACCAAGCAGATCAACCCCAACCGCATCATCGTGGTTTCCGACGGCGTTGCTCACGACGAGCTCCGCAAGACCATGATCGAGCAGGCTGCCCCTCCGGGAGTCCATGCCAACGTCGTGCCCATCAAGAAGATGGCCGAGGTCGTCAAGGACACGCGCTTTGGTGACACCAAGGCCATGCTGCTCTTTGAGAACCCGCAGGATCTGCTCAAGGCCATCGAGGCCGGCGTCGACATCAAGGAAGTCAACATCGGTTCCATGGCTCACTCCAAGGGCAAGGTCGTCGTCACCAACGCCGTCGCCATGGGCGATGACGACGTCAAGACTCTCGAGGCCCTCAAGGCCAAGGGCGTCAAGTTCGAGGTCCGCAAGGTTCCTTCGGATTCCTCCGAGGATCTCGACGCCATGTTGAAGAAAGCTAAGGCCGAACTGGCCGCTCAAGCATAGTAAAGGAGGGTCCGATACATGTCTGCAATCACTATTCTGCTTGTTGCGATTGTCGCGTTGCTTGCCGGTATGGAAGGCATTCTGGATGAGTTCCAGTTCCATCAGCCGCTCGTGGCATGCACGCTTATCGGTCTCGTAACCGGTCACCTTCAGGAGGGCATCCTCCTGGGCGGTTCGCTCCAGATGATGGCCCTTGGCTGGGCTAACGTTGGCGCCGCTGTCGCGCCTGACGCCGCTCTGGCCTCGGTCGCTTCTTCGATCATCATGGTGCTCGCCCTCAACGGTGGCGCCACCGACTCGGCCAAGGCCGTTACCGCCGCCATCGCCGTCGCCGTCCCGCTGTCGGTCGCTGGTCTGTTCCTGACCATGATCTGCCGTACCCTGGCTACCGCTATCGCTCACGCCATGGACGGTTGCGCCGAGAAGGGCGACTTCTCCGGCATCGAGCGCTGGCAGTACGCTGCTATCCTCATGCAGGGCCTTCGTATCGCCATCCCGGCAGTACTTCTGTGCATCATCCCGGCCGAGGCTGTTACCAACGCGCTTAACGCTATGCCCGACTGGCTGTCCGGCGGTATGGCTGTCGGCGGCGGCATGGTCGCTTCCGTCGGTTACGCCATGGTCATCAACATGATGGCCACCAAGGAGACCTGGCCGTTCTTCATCCTCGGCTTTGTCCTTGCTGCCATCCCTCAGCTCACGCTGATCGCCCTTGGCCTCATCGGCATCTCCCTTGCCCTCATCTACCTTGGCCTTAAGGATCTGGCCAAGCAGGGTGGCGGCATGGGCGGCGGCTCCGGTGACCCGCTCGGCGACATTCTGAACGATTACGAGTAGGAGGGGAGTGATACATATGGCAGAGAACAAGATTCAGCTCACCAAGGCTGACCGCAAGAAGGTTTGCTTCCGTCATCAGTTCCTTCAGGGCTCGTGGAACTACGAGCGTATGCAGAACGGCGGCTGGTGCTTCGCAATGATCCCTGCGATCAAGAAGCTCTACACCAGCAAGGATGACCAGATTGCCGCTCTTAAGCGCCACCTGGAGTTCTATAACACCCACCCCTATGTTTCCGCCCCCGTCATTGGCGTCACCCTCGCTCTCGAGGAGGAGCGCGCCAACGGTGCTCCGATTGACGACGTCGCCATTCAGGGCGTCAAGGTCGGTATGATGGGCCCGCTCGCCGGCGTCGGCGACCCCGCCTTCTGGTTCACCCTTCGCCCGATTCTGGGCGCTCTGGGCGCTTCCCTGGCCCTGTCCGGCAGCATCGCCGGTCCGCTGCTGTTCTTCTTCGCGTGGAACATCATCCGTTACGCCTTCCTGTGGTACACGCAGGAGTTTGGCTACAAGGTCGGCTCCTCCATCGCCAAGGACCTCTCCGGCGGTCTGATGGGCAAGGTCACCGAGGGCGCTTCCATCCTGGGTATGTTCATCATCGGCGCCCTGGTCGAGCGCTGGGTGTCCATCTCCTTCACCCCGGTCGTCTCCAAGGTCACGCAGTCTGCTGGCGCCTTTATCGACTGGGCTAACCTGCCCTCCGGTTCTGAGGGTGTCAAGGAAGCACTGACGATGTATAACTCCATCGGTGCTAACGCCCTTGATCAGGTGAAGGTCACTACGCTTCAGGCCAACCTCGATCAGCTTATCCCCGGCCTTGCCGCCGTGTGCCTGACCCTGCTGGTCTGCAAGCTCCTCAAGAAGAAGGTCAGCCCGATCGTCATCATCCTGGCTCTCTTCGCCATCGGCATCATCGGTCGCGTCTGCGGCTTCATGTAAGCACGTTTCGGATTAAGACCGATAATTGCTAGGCAAGGGCTTTTGAGCCATTGAAACGGACCGCACCCGGTGGGTACACTGGATGCGGTCCGATTGTTTTATTTGGAGGGCGAGGCGCGCATGGCGCAATCTCAGAACAGCACGGTCGATTTGGCAACGCCGGCAACCTGCCTGATGGGGCTTACCAGCCATGGTAACGTGATGGTGGGCAATAAGGCGTTCGAGTACTATAACGAGCGCAATCCCGAGGACTTTATTCAAATCCCGTGGGATGAGGTCGACTATATTGCCGCCGAGGTTTTGCGCGGCACCAAGAAGATTACGCGTTTTGCCATCTTCACCAAGGACAACGGTCACTTTACGTTTTCGACGCGCGACGACAAAGAGACGCTTCGTGCGGTCCGCAAGTACGTCGACGAGGATAAGCTCGTGCGTTCGCCCGACTTTATCGATGTGACTGCCAAGGGCGCCAAGAGCATCCCCTCCGTTATCAAAAACCTCTTCCACAAAGGTAACTAGTCATTAAAGAGCGCCCCCCAAAGTGGGGCGCAGTTTCCCATGGGGCTCGATTGGGAAAGTGCATCCCAGTTCGAGCGCCGATTCCGGGATGTAGTTTCCGGAACGGGGTCGTTTGGGAAACTGTGTCCCGTTTCGAGCCGAAATTCTGGGACACAGTTTCCAGCGAGGTCCCATTGGGAAAGTTTGACCCAGAATTTGCCTGGATAGTGGGACACACTTTCCGGAGGGCTGTTCCACCGCAACTTCGAAGAGTGGCTATACGCTGTATTACAACGGCGTAAATCTGCTACACTAGTACAACATGCCTCCGTAGCTCAGGGGATAGAGCACCGCTCTCCTAAAGCGGGTGTCGACGGTTCGAATCCGCCCGGGGGCACCAGGAAAATCGCAGGTCAGACGGTATAAATCGTCTGACCTGTTTCTGTATGGATAGGGGTTAAACTCCCCTGAGGGGTGAAAAAGGGGTGAAAGTTCATTCTATGGGTGAAAACATCGCGACTTCATATTTCACCTCAGAGTTCCAACCTCAGGGCCGGTTTTCAACTCTTTCCACAGCCTACGGGTTGGATGTGGGACCCTCCGGCTATGGAAAGCGTTGAAAACCTAGGTTGTCGTTGCCGTAGGGCGAGCCAGTTTCCGGCAGCCTTTGATATCTTTTGATTGCTATTGAAGCCCCGTTGGACATTAGACGACGTTGGAAGTCTGTTCTTTCGTTCTAATTCGATTTGCACTCTGTCTTATTTGACAAAGAGGTCAGAGTTGAAGAACTCCTTCAGGGAAACGCCGAGGCCCCTCGCTATGCGGTCGATATTCTCAATAGACACGTTTCGCTTGCCCGTCTCGACTTCGGCGAAATAGGTGCGGGACATCTCGATGGAATATGCGAAGGCCTCTTGACTCATGCCAAGCTCAGCCCTCAATTCTTTAATGCGAAGCCCCACGCGCATCTTGGGGTCAAGCTCAGTCATCGGCACCTCCTATCCATCGGTGTCAATGATTCAAGCCAACCCTATATAAGTCACACCTATATAAGTGACAATTTGAAATACAATGCAAATACTGAAGTATCGCAATCAGGAAGGAGCCATGGTGGTTACGGAGATTCCGAAGGTGACGGACGATATGGTCTCCGGGGATGCAGTGGAAAAAGAAGAGGGGAAGCCGCTCGTGCTTTTCGGGCGCGAGTTCTCCCGTAAGCAGGTCTGCGCGGCTGGTGCAGGAATCCTCTGTGCGGCGCTTCTCATCGGCGGCGGTGGATATGCCATCACACATGCGGATTGGACGGGCAAAGCGAACGCCCCTGCGGTGTCCCAGTCAAAGGACGATGAGGAGCAGGACATGGTGCTTTCCCTTGAGGTGAAGGCTGACGGCTGGGATACGGAAACCTCCACGCCCGTCATCGCCCATATCGAGGATGAGGACGGGAAAGTAGACTTCTACACCGCCATCGCCGCGAACAAGCAGGTGACCGTGAAGGTCGGTGAGTCCGGTACCTATACCGTCACATTCATCTCACCGGTGAACGCCGACGGCTCCATCTATAAGGTGCCATCGAAGAAGGTTACCGCCGGAAAAGCCGACAAGACAGTTGCCACAGGCGTGACTTTCGATAAGGTGGATGCGGACAAGGTAACGAAAGATGACTTGACAGCCATTGCCAAGGACGTTGCGGAAGCCGTGAAGAAGGGCGATTCCACCCTGACCGGGGACAAGGGCGCTGAGGTCGTGAAGAAGTTCGAGGACAACATCAAGAAGAACCCGAACGCCGATACCGATGCCGTCGAGAAGGAGACCGAGAAGGCTCAGGAGTCCGCCAAGGAAGAGAAGTCCGACGCGAAGACCCCGGAAACTTCCGACAGCAAGAAGAGCGATTCAGGTTCATCCAACGGCTCCAAGAAGGATAATGGGAAGACCACAGGCAGCTCCGATAATTCTGGAAACAAGAGCAATTCATCCTCCAAGAAAGACGAGGGAAAATCCGATAGCAAGCCGAGTGGCGGCAACAGCAGCAACTCCGGCTCAAACTCCAATTCAGGCAGTTCATCGAAAAAGGATGACACCCCGGCGCATGTTCATAAGTATGATATCTACCATCCTGCGGTGACCCATACGGAGAAGGTGTACCATCCCGCAGTGACCCATACGGAGAAAGTGTACCATCCCGCAGTTACCCATACGGAAGAGCGCTCAATTTGCAACGGCTGCGGAGCAGATATCACGGGCAATGAACAAGCTCATGCGTATAATGCACTTATGGCAGGCAATAAAGCATGTGGCGCATATCATACGGTATACAATACCGTAACAGATTCTGCGGCATGGGAGGAAACGGTTACGATTACAGATTCTGCGGCATGGGAGGAAACGGTTACGATTACAGATTCTGCGGCATACTACACTTGTTCCTGCGGTGCTCGGAAATAGGGGATTTCATGTTTACGGATATACCTGACGATTACTGCAATGAAGAGACCGGGCTACCAGTAAAGAATCACCTTCCGCCTGAGCTTGGCGCACGATTCAAGACGCGTAAGCAATGGCGCGAGTGGGGATATGAACCAAAACCCGGAGAGCAGGGTCATCGGATGCATCCGAGTTCGCTTGCCTATCGCAGCTATGTCTATTTCCATGAGAGCGAAGTATGCTCTTATGCTGGAACGGAACCGGCGGATGATGTAAGGTATCAGACTCATGTGAGCAAAAAGACCGTCGCGCTTGAAGAATGTACCGGCCATGGAGGTCTAGCGGCAATCGGCTGGAAAGAGCCTAGACCGTATCGTGCAGGATGACAAGACTAACAGTTAGAGAGTCCATATAGATGAAAAGCCCCGACCAAATGGCCGGGGCTTTTTTCTAATGCTCGTTATTCAGGTCTTTCGGTGGTTCCAACCCGTTCCGTTTCGATAGCTCTGCTGTCGCACTCTTCATATCACCGATTTCGGAGCCGAAGAAATCAAGCTCCTCAAGTCCAAGCGAATGGGTGGGAACCGGAACGATGATGCCATGGGAACCCTTGATATAGGAGAGAGCATCGTGGCGCTCGCCGACCTCGGTGACCGACGCGGCGAGAAGGGAATCCTTGAACCAAGGATATCTTTGTTGCAATTTCTCCATGACGGCCATCGCCTTGTCAATCGGCATCACCGCTATCGACTCATACCCGGAATACTGGGTATGGATGAATCCGTTGCGTTCCATGAAGATTCGGATAAGCGACCAAGCTCCGCGCCAAGCGTTCGGTCTGATAGAGTTGTAATTTTCACTGAGCGCAGCCGTTCCCAAATCGAAGTGAAGTTCCTTGCGGGTCTCGGGGCGGAGGGGAAGCGATAATTGCATTCCGTTTTCAAGAAACTCCTTCACATCATAGCTTTCACCGATTTCCGTGAAGGTGGCTGCTTTCACGCATCTTTGAAACCAAGGAAACTCATCCATCATCTTATCTACGGTGCCATAGGCGCGTTGATAGGACATGACGATATTTTCAGCCGATTCATACCCTGAATATTGTGGCTTTTCAAAGCAATGGGATTCCAGAAAGTCCTGAATGTCTGACCATGGATTCTTTTTACCAGTATAGAAGCGTTCAACAGATTTGTTGTCTAGGTCGAAATGAAATGCTTTCCTATCAAGTTCCATTTGGAATCCTAAGTGTAAATGCGGTTAGTCGTAAATACGTTCCGGACTGATATCCCGGATTATCTGTAGGTAGTCTTCACCCTCCGGTTCATTCATATCCTCATAGGTGCGCCATGAC
>URBB01000037.1 GCA_900545835.1 uncultured Collinsella sp.
GAGGAGGGAAGCGTACTTTGGTACGCGACCGACGATTGAACGTCAGATTGCCGCCTAGGGGCGCTTGCAGCGTCGAGCCGTTACGCGGTTTGGCAAAACCGCGTAACTAAATACGCTCTGCGATCTCGTGGATGAGGTAGTCGGTCTTTTCCCAGCCCAGGCACGGGTCGGTGATCGACTTGCCAAAGACACCGCCGTCGATCGGCTGGTTGCCGTCCTCCAGGTAGGACTCGATCATAAAGCCCTTGACCAGCTTGGAGATTGATTCGTTGCGGCGGCAGCTGTCGAGCACCTCCTTGCAAATGCGATACTGCTCCAGCGGACGCTTGCCCGAGTTGTCATGGTTGCAGTCGATGACCGCTGCCGGATTGGCATAGCCGGCGTGCTCGGTATAGCGCTCGGCCAGGCGCTCTAGGTGCTCGTAGTGGTAGTTGGGGTAGGTGCGCCCATCGAGACCGATGTAGCCACGCATAACGGCGTGTGCGAGCGGGTTGCCGTCGCACTCGACCTCCCAGTTGCGGAAGATGAAGCTCTGGTGCGCCTGCGCGGCGTAAATGGAGTTGAGCATAACGGTGGTAGAGCCGGCAGTGGGATTCTTCATGCCGACGGGTACCGAAATGCCGCTCGACACCAGGCGATGCTCCTGGTTCTCGACCGAGCGTGCGCCCACGGCAACATAGCTCAGCAGGTCAACGAGGTACTGGTAGTTGGACGGATAGAGCATCTCGTCGGCGGTGAAGAAGCCCGTTTCCTCAATAACGCGCAGGTGCATATGGCGGATGGCCTTGACGCCCTCGAGCAGATCGTCGGGAGCCTCGGGGTTGGGGTTGTGCAGCAGGCCCTTGTAGCCGGTGCCCTTGGTGCGCGGCTTATTGGTGTAGACGCGCGGAATGATGATGAGCTTGTCCTTGACCTCCTCGGCGGTCTTGGCCAGTCGGTTCATGTACTCAAGCACCGAATCCTCGCGGTCGGCAGAGCACGGGCCGATGATAAGCACCTTGCGTGCGTCCTCGCCGGTAAAGACTTTGGCGACCTCGGCGTCAAATGCCTGCTTTTTGGCGGTAAGCTCGGCAGAAAGTGGCATTTCCTCGCGGATCTCCATGGGGATCGGCAGCCTGCGTTTGAATTCCATGGCCATAGGGGTCTCCTCAATCTATAGAAAGAGCAATAAGCGTATTGTCGAATGCTCGGCATTATCCGCTGTCGCACGCTAAAGTGCAAGCCCTTGTCACCCCGAAACCTACCAAAAAGAGACAGGTTTATTTTGGCAGGTTTTATCTGGGCAAACGTCGGCGAATGCCGGGAGGGAGCGGCGCCGCGCGGGACCCTAAGGCTGTTGTCAGTTCCCCAGGAAATACCCTGTGGGCAAAAAATGCCAAATATGAGTACGGTTGCTATCTTAGTATCATATTGCCTTCGCAAAATAATAGACATAACAGCAAAATATGTTCATTAACGCAAATACATATAAGTCCGCTATGGTGCTGTTTGATCAATTTAGGGACGCGTGTAAGCCGTGGGAGCGGCATTTGAGGCGGTTTTGGCTGTTACTAAAAAGGTAACAGTACTCATATTTGCCCTTTTTTGCCCACGGGGTCTGGAAAGCGCCGTCAGTGAGGTCTCAGGGAAGGCGTTTCGAGGCTCGAAGGACACAAAACGGGGGCGCAGGTTGTCCTGCGCCCCCGTTTTCTGGGCATTGCGGTTGTTTGCCGCCGGTTGTTACGCCGCCTCGTCGAACTGCGAGTTATACAGGTCGGCGTAGAAGCCACCCTGGGCGAGTAGCTCGTCGTGTGTGCCCTTCTCGACGATGTCGCCGTCGCGAATTACCAAGATTACGTCGGCGTTGCGGATCGTGGACAGGCGGTGCGCGATGACAAAGCTGGTGCGGCCCTGCATCAGCGCATCCATGGCGCGCTGAATGAGCTCCTCGGTACGGGTATCGACGTTGGAAGTCGCCTCGTCCAGAATCAGTGCCGGGCGGTCGGCCAAAATGGCACGGGCGATGGTCACGAGCTGGCGCTGACCCTGCGACAGGTTGGTGCCTTCCTCGTTGATCATAAAGTCGTAGCCGCCGGCGAGCGTATGGATAAAGTGATCGCAGCGTGCGGCGCGCGCAGCGGCCTCGACCTCGGCATCGCTTGCATCGGGGCGTCCGTAGCGGATGTTCTCGCGGATGGTGCCGTTAAACAGCCAGGTGTCCTGCAGCACCATGGCAAACTCGCCGCGCAGCGCCGCGCGGTCCCAGTCGCGCACGTCGACGCCTTCGACTCGCAGCGAACCGCCGTCCACGTCGTAAAAGCGCTGCAGCAGCTTAATGAGCGTGGTCTTGCCGGCGCCGGTAGGACCGACGATGGCGATGGTCTGGCCGGGCTGCGCCTCGCAGCTAAAGTCGTGGATGATGGTCTTGTCGGGCGTGTAGCCAAACTTGACATGGTCGAACTCCACGTGGCCGGGGCGCTTCTCGGGAATCTGCGCGTCGGCCTTCTGCTCCTCCTCGGGCGCGGCCAGGAACTCAAAGACGCGCTCGGTGGCGGCTGCCATCGACTGCATCGTGTTGCTCACGTTGCCCAGCTGCTGCACGGGTTGCGTAAAGTTGCGAACGTACTGGATAAAGCTCTGGATGTCGCCGGGCGTGGCATTGCCGGTCAGCGCGAGCTGCGCGCCCACCACGACGACGCCCACGTAGCCCATGTTGCCCACCAAGCTCATAAGCGGCATCATCAGGCCCGACAGGAACTGCGAGCGCCAGCCACTAATAAAGAGGCGGTCGTTTTGACGGTCGAACTCTTCAATCGAGGCCTCGGCGCGGTCGAACACCTGAATGACGTTCTGGCCGGCAAAGTCCTCCTCGATAATGCCGTTGACGGCGCCCAGAACCTGCTGTTGCTCGCGGAAGTACGGCTGCGAGAAGTGAATCATCACGGTCAAGATAATCGCGGCGGCCGGCAGCGTGAGCACGGTGACGCCGGTAAGCGGTAGGCTGATCGAAAGCATCATGACGAGCACGCCGATAATCTGCGTCACCGACGTGATGAGCTGCGTCACGCTCTGGTTGAGCGACTGACCCAGCGTATCGACGTCGTTGGTGATGCGGCTGAGTACGTCTCCCTTGCTGTGGCCGTTGAAGTAACTCATCGGCACGACGGCAATCTTGGCGGCGATTTCCTTGCGCATGCGGTAGCAGATCTTTTGCGTGACGCCGGTCATGAGCCAGCCCTGGACCAGGCTGCAGACAGAGCTCGCCAGATACAGGCAGAGCAAAAAGCCGAGCGTCTTGGCGATCCAGGCAAAGTCAACATCGCCGGTACCGTTGACCTTGGCAACCAAGCCCTCGAACAGTTTGGTGGTAACCTGGCCGAGCACCTTGGGCCCCACAATGTTAAAGATGACCGAGCACACGGCAAAGGCGACGGCGGCAAACACGGCAATCTTGTGCTGGCCGATATAGCCGAGCAGCTGCCTCATGGTGCCCTTAAAGTCCTTGGCCTTTTCGCCGCGACGCATGCCGCCCATGCGGCCCATGGGACCACGCTGGCGGGTGGGCTTGGGAATCTGAGTCTTGGTCTCGTCTGCCATTAGCGCTCGCCTCCTTCCATGACGGCTGCAATTTCTTCTTGGGTAAGCCCCAACTCCTCGGCGGAAAGCTGCGACTGTGCGATCTCCAGGTACGCCGGGCAGCTGCGCAGCAGCTCCTCGTGCGTGCCGGTGCCCACTACGTGGCCGTCGTCGAGCACGATGATCTGGTCGGCGTGCATGATGGTCGCGATGCGCTGGGCCACGACCACGAGCGCGGCGTCGGTGACGTTTTTGGCCAGCTCTTCGCGCAGGCGCGCGTCGGTCTTGTAGTCAAGCGCGCTAAACGAGTCATCGAACACCACGACCTCGGGCTTTTTGGCTAACGCGCGGGCAATGGCCAGGCGCTGGCGCTGACCACCCGAAACATTGGAGCCGCCCTGGCTGATAGGGGAGTCGTACCCGTCCTCGCGCTCGGCGATAAAGTCCTCCGCCTGGGCGACGCGTGCTGCCTGGCGCATATCCTCGTCACTCACCATGTCGCCGGCAAACTTGAGGTTGCTCTCGACGGTACCCGAGAATAGACGACCCTGCTGCGGAATATAACCGATGCGGCGCCGCAGCTCGGAAAGGGTCATGTCGCGCACATCGATGCCGTCGAGCGAAATGCTGCCGCCCGTGACGTCGTACAGGCGCGGAATCAGCTGCACGAGCGTGGACTTGCCCGAGCCCGTGGAGCCAATAATGCCGAGCATCTGACCGGCATGCGTGGTGAAGTTCACGCCGCTGATGACATCGGCGCGGGCATCGGGATACTGGAAGCTCACGTCGCGGAAGGTGAGCTCGCCGCGCGGCGCGCTGGCAGCAGGCAGTTTGGGCGAGACAGGGTCGTTGATACTCGTAGGGCAGGTGATGACCTCTTCCACGCGCTCGGCTGCGACCTCGGCGCGGGGCAGGATGACCGAAACCATGGTGAGGATCATAAACGCCATGACGATCTGCATAGTGTAGGAGATGAACGCCATCATGTTGCCGACCTGCATCACGCCGTCGGACACGCCCTGCGCGCCAAACCAGACGATAAGCACGGTGATGCAGTTCATGACGAGCATCATGAGCGGCATCATAAAGCTCATGGCGCGGTTGGTGTAGAGCTGCGTGGTCATCAGGTCGAGCGAAGCCTTGTCAAAACGCTCGAGCTCATGTTCCTCGCGGTTGAATGAGCGGATGGGCATAAGGCCGTCGAGCAGCTCGCGGGCGGTAAGGTTCACGCGGTCCACAAAGCTCTGCATCTTTTTGAACTTGGGCATGGTGAGGCCCATAAGCACGCCGACGACGGCCGAGACCGCGATGATGGCCACGGCGATGGTCCACTCTAGGCCGGTATGGTTGGCCAGGACGCGCATGACGGCGACGATGCCCATGACGGGGGCCATCAGACACATGCGGATAAACAGGGTTGCGGCCATCTGGATCTGCTGAATGTCGTTGGTGCAGCGGGTGATGAGCGAGGCCTGGCTAAACTTGCCCACCTCGGCCGGCGAGAAGTGCATAACCTTGTTGAAGGTCTCGCGGCGCAGGTCGCGGGCGATGGAGCAGGCGGTGCGCGAGGCCACGGCACCGGTCAGGATGGTGGCGACGAGCGAGATCAGGCACAGACCAAACATCGTGGTCGCCATGCGGCCCAGGTAGGCGTTCTGCACGTCGGCGGGGTCGATGCCCTGCGCCTTGTACTCGTCTTGCACATAGCTCACGGCGCGTTGGGTCACGATGGAGCCCGACATGGAGCCCATTTTGTCCGCCATATCGTTGGCGCCCTCGACGAGCTTGCCCTGGTCGATTAGGCCGCCTTCAACGCCTAGACGCAGACCCTTCATGGTGATCTTACCGCCGTCGGCATCAATCTGCTTTTGCATGTTCTGCGCCGCTGCGGCCTTCTGCTGCATCTCGGCGAGCTGCTCGGGCGTCATCGCCGCCATCTGCTCGGGGGTGGGCATGGCCTGAGCGGCGCCGTCATCGCTTGCCTCGGTAGATGCGCCGGTCATGTCGCCCATGGAGTTGGCATCGATGCCCTGGTTGAACGAAAGGACGACAGTCTCGGGCAGGCTCATGATGTCGGCAATCTTGCCGCCGTCGGCACGCTCCTCCTCGGTGCCCTTGTACGTTCGAATGCCGTTATTGTCCGCCTTGCTAAACACGGCCTCCACAGCCTTGGCGTCCTTGGAGCTCATGAAGAGTTCGAGGTCGTCGAGCGATTCGGCGCGAATGGTGTCGGGCACGGGCGAGGCGATGCCGCCTTGCTGCACGCCCACGTCGACGATGTCGCTCATATAGGTAGGCAGCGCCAGATCGGCGTTGCAGCTGATTACGATGAGTACGATAGCTGCGAGCAGTGCCAGGATATGCTTTTTAAAGAGCTTGAGAATCCTCACTCGGCATCTCTCCTTTCTTGATTGCGGTCGATAATTTCGTTGGCACGTCTTAGAAGGCGCACCATCTCTTGGGTATCTGTTTCGCCAAGCTGCTCGAGGAAGGCCGCGGTGCGGTCCTCGAATTCCCGACGTTTGATTTCGATGACCTGGAATCCCTTGTCGGTCACCGTGACGTGTACGCGACGACGGTCGGTCTTTGAGTGCTCGCGCTCGACCCAGCCCTTGGCCTCGAGGGCGCGCAGGATATTGGCGATGCGGGCGCTCGAGACCCAGGCACGATCGGCGAGTTCGCTCGGCGTGAGCGAGCCGCCGGCGCGCATGAGGGCGCGCATGACGGCCATCTCGCCACCCAGAGCCTGGTCGGCAAAGCGCGAAACGCGCTGGTGCATGCTGCCAAACTCGGTAAAGAGCTGACGCCCAAGCTCATGGAAATCGGTATCTTCCACCGAAAACCCCTAACACTAGAAACTATTTTCGGTGAAAGATGATACCCGCATATTCGGACCTCATGCAGTGGGCAATATAAAGAGCGCATAAAGAGTTGAAAAATTCAATTGCTGAAGCGTTTCAAAGAACTATTATGCCCGCGGTTAGGCGAGGGGTTGTCACCACCATGACGACTGGGACTCATATAATCGCCACGTGCGATGCTCCAACTTCCCGCAAGGAGACACCTTACATAAAGGGGGATGGAGTCATGGCATTTGACTTCACGGGCAAGACCGCGATCGTTACCGGTGGCACTCAGGGCATTGGCCTCGAGATCGCCAAGGGCATCGTCGCGGGCGGCGGACACGTCGCGCTCATCGCAAGGAACGCTGCTAAGGGCGAGGCCGCTGTGGCCGAGCTTGGCGAGGGCAACAAGTTCTATCAGCTCGATGTCGCCGATGCACCCAAGGCGCGCGAGACCGTCGAGCAGATTTTCACCGATCTGCCGCAGACCAACATCCTGATTAACTGCGCTGGCGTCATCAGCACCAAGAAGTTCGACGAGATCGATGACACCGAGTGGCGCCGTACCATCGACATCAACCTCAACGGCACCTTTACCATGATGAACGCCGTGTACCCGCACTTTAAGGCGGCCCATGCCGGCACTATCGTCAACGTGAGCTCTGTTGCTGGCAAGATCGGCGGCGGCCTGCTCGGCACCGCGGCTTACGCGAGCTCCAAGGCCGGTGTTAACGGTCTAACCAAGGCAGTCGCCAAGGAAGGCGGCAAGTTTGGCGTTCGCTGCAACGCTGTATGCCCGTCGCTCACGTTGACCGATATGACCTCGATTCTCTCTGACGAGAACTCTCAGCGTATCATCAACGGTATTCCTCTGGGCCGCGCCGCCCAGGCCAGCGAGCCTGCGCAGATGGTGCTCTTCTTTGCCTCCGACCTCGCCAGCTTCGTTAACGGCGAGATCGGTGACTGCGACGGTGGCATCGTCCTGGACGGCTAATACCCCGCGGTGATCGTTTGGCGGCGACCCTGGCGACTCGGGGTTGTCGCCTTCTTTCTGACATAGGCGCGTGCGGCTACTTTTCGCATGCATCCAAAGGAGATATATATGAGTGAATCGACTGCGGTGGAGGCGCCGGCGGCAAAGGAGCCGTTCTTTAAGATGTCCTCCATCCCGGGTGCCAATATTTTGGTGCCGCTTTTGCTGGGCTGCCTGCTCAACACGCTATTCCCCGACCTGTTCAAAACGCTCGGCAGCTTTACGCTCGGCATGACCCAGCAGGGTGCAAGCCCGCTCGTGGGCGCTTTTTTGCTCATCGTCGGCACGACGATTTCGTTTAAGAGTGCTCCTGCCGCCGCTGCACGCGGCGCCATCATCATCGCCGTCAAGCAGATCGTGGTCGTTGCCGTGTCGCTGCTCATCCTTTATGTGTTCAACGACAACCTGTTTGGCATCTCGGCCATGGTGATGCTGGCGGCTTGCACCGGCGCCAACAACGCTATGTACGCTGGTCTGATGGGCACCATGGGCAACGAGGCCGAGCGTGGCGCCGTCGCCATCACCACGCTGGTTGTCGGCCCTCCGGTCACGATGATTGTCCTTGGCGCTGCCGGCCAGGCTCCGATCGGCTGGTCGCTCGTGGGCGCCATCCTGCCGATCGTCGTCGGCATTATTCTGGGTAACCTCTTCCCGAGCTTTAAGAAGATGATGGCACCGGCACTTTCCGCCATCATCGTGCTCGTCTTCTTTGCCATGGGCTCGACCATGACTTTTGGCCAGCTTATCAACGGCGGTCTTCCCGGCATCCTGCTCGGCGTGATCTGCTCGGTGGTCTTTGCAATTCCCGTTATCGCGGTCGATAAGCTCACGGGCGGTACGGGTGTCGCAGGTGCGGCCATTTCAAGCTGCGCCGGAGCCAATGTGGCCACGCCTGCTGCCATGGCAAGCGTCAATGGGGCCATGTACGGCGGTGCGGTGCTCGCAACGGCCACGGCACAGGTTGCTGCCTGCGCAATCGTGACGGCTATTTTGACCCCGCTGGTCACCAGCTGGTGCTACAAGCATTTTGAGGGCCAGGGCAACGGCGATAGCAAGACAACGACCGACAAGGCCGCCGCAACCGCCTAATGCCAAGCGGCAATCAAAGCTAAAAACTAGCTACGCCACAGGGCGGCCACGGGGGATCCCGCGGCCGCCCTGCAGTTTCTGTAGGGTCTCTGGGACACTTTACCCTGCTAAAGCTGGCATAACAGCTAGAGCGAAGGTCGTACAAAGGCAAGGAAAAATAACATACAAATCGGTGAACGGTAGTTGTTCGCGCTCGCATTTCCTGCGGGTTTGTAAAAAACGCCCTTATGATAAAAAAAAAGAAACATATAACAGCCCAGATGGAGAGGGTCGCTATGTTATCCTTCTCAAACGGGTGAAATCTTGGGTTTTGGGTTGTAGTTCCAAGGTGGATAAACGTTTTCCCTACACCAACGTGTGGTGAAGAACGGAAGAAGCCGGTAGTGCAAGCCGAACATTCAAGAATTCAATAAGCAGCGGTGTGAGAGAGCGCCGCATTACACGTAACTAGGAGCGTGGTTACACAATGCAGGAGGCATGGGAAGGCTTCAAGGAAGGCATCTGGACGGGAGAGGTTGACGTCCGAGACTTCATCCAGAAGAACTACACCCCCTACGAGGGCGACGAGTCGTTCCTCGCCGGCCCGACTGAGCGTACCAAGGAGCTGTGGGGCGAGGTTCTCGACCTGCTGCTTAAGGAGCGCGAGCAGGGCGGTGTCCTCGATATGGACACCAAGACCGTCACGGGTATCGTGAGCCACCCCGCTGGCTACATCGATAACGCCCACCGCGAGAAGGAGACCATCGTCGGCCTCCAGACCGACAAGCCGCTCAAGCGCGCGCTGCACGTCAACGGCGGTATCCGCATCGCTTGCCAGGCTGCCAGCCAGCACGGCTATAAGGTCGATGAGAACGTTGTCGAGCGCTACACCTTCGAGCGCAAGACCCACAACGCTGGCGTCTTCGATGTCTACACCCCCGAGATGCGCGCTTGCCGCTCGGCTCACATCATCACCGGTCTGCCCGATGGCTATGGCCGCGGCCGCATCATCGGCGACTACCGTCGTGTTGCCCTGTACGGCGTCGACTACCTGATCAAGGACAAGGAGGCCCAGAAGGCTTCCACCCCGACGGTCATGACCGCCGACAACATCCGCGATCGCGAGGAGCTGCAGGAGCAGATCCGCGCCCTCGGCGAGCTCAAGATGATGGCCGAGACCTATGGTTTCGACATTTCCAACCCTGCTACCAACACGCAGGAGGCCATCCAGTGGATGTACTTCGCCTACCTTGCTGCCGTCAAGGAGCAGAACGGCGCCGCTATGTCCATCGGCCGTACCTCTACGTTCATCGACATCTATGCTGAGCGCGACCTTGCCAACGGTACCTTCACCGAGGAGCAGATCCAGGAGTTCGTGGATCACTTCATCATGAAGCTCCGCATGGTCAAGTTCGCCCGTACTCCCGAGTACCAGGCCCTGTTCACCGGCGACCCGCAGTGGGTCACCGAGTCCATCGGCGGCATGGGTGTTGACGGCCGTACGCTCGTTACCAAGATGAGCTACCGCTACCTGCACACGCTCGAGAACATGGGCACCAGCCCCGAGCCCAACATGACCGTTCTGTGGTCGACCCGTCTGCCCGAGAACTTCAAGAAGTTCTGCGCCAAGACTTCTGTCGCCAGCTCCTCGATCCAGTACGAGAACGACGACCTCATGCGCGTTTACCATGGCGACGACTACGGCATCGCCTGCTGCGTGTCCTCCATGCGCATCGGCAAAGAGATGCAGTTCTTCGGCGCCCGCGCCAACCTGGCCAAGTGCCTGCTGTACGCACTCAACGGCGGTGTTGACGAGGTCTCCAAGAAGCAGGTCGGCCCCAAGTATCGTGCCGTCGAGGGCGATACGCTCGATTACGACGACGTTGTGGCCAAGTACAACGACATGATGAAGTGGCTCGCTGGCGTGTACGTCAACTCGCTGAACATCATTCACTACATGCACGACAAGTACTGCTACGAGCGCATCCAGATGGCCCTGCACGACAAGCACGTGCACCGCTGGTTCGCTACGGGCATCGCTGGCCTTTCCGTCGTGGCTGACTCCCTGTCCGCCATCAAGTACGCCAAGGTCCACCCCGTCCGTGATGAGAACGGCATCATCGTCGACTTCGAGACCGAGGGCGAGTTCCCCAAGTACGGTAACGACGACGACCGCGTCGACCAGATCGCTCACGACGTTGTGCACCAGTTCATGGAGTACATCCGCATGAACGACACCTACCGCAACTCCGTGCCCACGACCTCGGTTCTGACCATTACCTCCAACGTCGTGTACGGTAAGAAGACCGGCTCCACGCCCGACGGCCGCAAGGCTGGCCAGCCGTTCGCCCCGGGTGCTAACCCCATGCACAAGCGCGATAGCCATGGCGCCATCGCTTCGCTGTCTTCGGTTTCCAAGCTCCCGTTCCGCGATGCTCAGGACGGCATCTCCAACACCTTCTCCATCATCCCGAGTGCGCTCGGCAAGGAGGACCAGGTGTTCTTTGGCGATATCGACCTTGATCAGCTGGGCGAGTAACTATTGTTAGTGCTATACTAACAATAACGATTACTGATTAGCGCGCCGGTTTCGGCCGGCGCCTATCGATCGAAGGAGACACATTATGAAGGTTTCTGAAGTTTCCGAGACTCAGGCCGATAACCTGGTCCACATGCTCGACGCTTACGCCGAGAAGGGTGGCCACCACCTGAACATCAACGTCTTCAACCGTGAGACGCTGCTTGACGCTCAGGCTCACCCCGAGAAGTACCCGCAGCTGACCATCCGCGTTTCCGGCTATGCCGTGAACTTCCACACGCTCACCAAGGAGCAGCAGGACGAGGTCATTGCGCGTACCTTCCACGACAAGTTCTAAAGGGACTCAACTCCCACCGGAGACCCGGTAAGGCCTACGCACTTTGCCTCTCAAACGTCCTCGCCGCTTCGCGGCTGCGGAATGTTTGCGAGACAAAGTGCTCCCGGCCTTGCCGGGTCTCCTGCGTTGTCGTCCTTTAGGGAACCACGCTAAATTAAATTGGTGTCCTCGGACATGCAAAGAGGCTCGCTGCGCACTTCGTGCGGCGAGCCTCTTTGCGTCCTGCGGAATGTTTTGGGAGGTAGCCCAAACAGCCCCGGCGGGGGTCCTGTGTAGTCACCCTTTAGGCGGAACTCTCCTAATTATTTGGATGAGTCGTTTACTTACTTGTACTGTTACCGTCTTCCCGCTGTTGTTGGGGTATGCTTTGTTCGTATGTAAACGTATGACATGTTGATGGGGGAGGGTGCTATGGCTCGCGAGAGTGCTCGTTCTAAAGATACGGCTAAGCCTGGCATCAAGGAAGTTGCAGCGGTGGCGGGGGTTTCGCCTACTACGGTATCTCGCGTGCTTAATAATCGCGGCTATATTAGCCAAGAGACCCGCGATAAGGTCCATGCCGCGATGGAGCGCATCAACTATACGCCCAACGATATCGCCCGTGCCATGCTCAACGGTCGCCTGAATCTTATCGGTATGATCGTTCCCTTTGTGAGCAGCCCGTTCCATGCTCAGGTTGTGCAGGCGGTCGAGCGTACGTTAGCGGAAAACGGCTTTAAGATGTTGCTGTGCAACAGTGCCAATCGACCCGATCTTGAGCGTTCCTATATTGACATGCTCCGCCGCAATATGGTCGACGGCGTCATCGTCAACTCCCTCAATATCGGTGCCGAGGCATATGCCGAGATGGGCTTGAGCCTGGTTGGCATCGACTGCGATCTTGGCGAGGGCTCTGTCCAGATTGCAAGTGACAGATATGGCATCGGCGAGCTCGCCACGCGCCGTCTGATTGATGACGGCTGCAGGCGTATCCTGTGCCTGCGCAGCAATAGCCGCATGCGCATGCCTGCCAATAAGCGTACCGATGCCTACCTCGATGTTGTTGAGCAGGCCGGTTTGTCCGCGCTTGTCCGTGAGGTTGAGTTCGTTAAGCCCGACGACGAAAAGGGCGCGGTCGTTGCGAAGATCCTCGATGAGAACCCCGATATTGACGGCATCTTTGCGGGAGACGATACGATGGCGGCCATCTGTCTCAACGTGATGAAGCAGCGCGGCTTGAGCGCTCCAGACGATATTAAGGTCGTGGGTGCGGATGGCGCCCGCCGAACTATGACGTTTATGCCTGACTTAACAACCGTACGTCAAGATATCGATCGCATCGGAGAGCTCGCGGCGCAATCCATCATCGCTCTTATTAACGGCGATAATCCCGAATCGAATATCAAGCTCCCCGTTGAACTCATTGAGGGCAAAACCGCGTAGTTCATCCCGTGCCAAAAGAATTCCTCAAACGCCTCTGATGACCGTTTACCGGCATATGTCAACCGTTTGCCGACGACTGGAACTGCGAAAAGACGTATTGGTGTGAAAACGTTTGACATATGAAAACGATTGACATATCTTGCCATTGTACCGAGTTAGTATGTCGTGGAAAGGAAGTCTCGGATGCACAAGGTGTATTACCAGCCTGAGGGAATTTGGGTAGGCGACATCATGCCGTACGGCGAGGACGGCACGTTCTATCTCTATCATCAGCGTGACACGCGTAACCCCGAACCTTTCGGAGAGCCGTTTGGCTGGGCACTCGCTACGACCAAGGATTTCGTCAACTACAAGGACTTTGGCGAGAGCCTTGAGCGTGGCGGCGACGAGGAAGTCGACCAGTACATTTATGCCGGCACGGTGTTTAAGGTGGGCGACAAGTACCATGCGCTCTACACTGGTTGCAATCGCGATAAGGTCCGCGCACGTTTGATGAAGCAGGTTCTTCTTCACGCAACGAGCGACGACGCCGTCAAGTGGGAGAAGAACATCGCCGAGACGCTGCTTCCGCCCCAGGAGGGTTACGATGACCGCAACTGGCGCGATCCCTTTGTGCTTTGGGATGAGGAGAACGAAGAGTACATGCTCATCCTCGGCACGCGTGTGGGCGAGGACAAGCGTCTGATGACCGGCCGCCTGGTCAAGTTCACCTCCAAGGATCTGACCAACTGGGAGTTCCAGGGCGACTGGTGGAACCCGGGCCTGTACACCATGTTTGAGATGCCTGATCTCTTTAAGATGGGCGACTGGTGGTACCTCGTCTTTTCCGAGTACAGCGACGGCAACAAGACCCGTTACCGCATGTCCAAGTCCATCAACGGTCCTTGGATTACCCCCGCTGACGACTCCTTCGACGGCCGCGCGTACTACGCCGCTCGCACCGCATTCGATGGCGAGCGTCGCGTTCTCTTTGGTTGGGTTCCTACGCGTGACGAGGGCGGCGACCCCAGCTCTTACCTATGGGGTGGCACCTTTATGCCCCTCGAGATCGTTCAGCGTGCCGACGGAACGCTCGGCACCAAGCTCCCCGAGAGCATGCTTGGCGCCTTTGGCGAGGCTAAGGCAGTCGAGACCTTTGAGCTTTCCTGCGAGTCGGGCAAGGTCGAGCAGGTGCTCGCCGCGGATGCCGGCTCCACCTACTTGCTCGATGCCGACATTGAGCTCGGCGGTAACGCTGCCGGCTTCTCGGTCAAGTTCGCCGAGGACGCCGAGACCGGTCTTGCCTATGAGTTCCGCGCCAACCTGCGCGAGGGCAAGCTCGAGTTCACGCCGGCTCCCCAGTACCCGTGGTTCCAGGTCAACAACATGGGCCTCGAGCGTCCGTTGTTCTTTAAGGGCGAGGGCACTCACCATGTGCGTCTGGTCGTCGACGACGACATCGCGACCATCTTTGTCGATGATGTTGCGCTCAACGCTCGCTTCTGCAACAAGCAGGGCCAGGGTGTGGCGCTTACCGTCACCGACGGTGCGCTCAAGTGCGCAAACGCAACGATCGCGTCTCTGTAGCGGCAACGAACCGTTTTATGATTTAGAAAAGGAATGGAGAGGAACATGGACTACAAGGCAGTGTCCCAGCAAGTCGTCGACAACGTCGGCGGACTGGAGAACATCGAGGGCGCCACGCATTGCGTGACCCGTCTGCGTCTGGTGCTCAAGGATACGAGCAAATACAACAAGGCCGAGCTCGAGAACATCGATGGCGTCAAGGGCGTGCTGTACAACAGTGGCCAGCTCATGATCATCTTCGGTACCGGTACCGTCAACAAGGTTTACGATGAGTTTATGGCTCTGACGGGCGTCAAGGAGATTAGCGCTTCCGAGGTCAAGGGTGCCGAGGCGGACAAGAAAGGCAAGTTCTTCTCGGTCCTCAAGGTGTTCTCGGACATCTTTATCCCCATCATTCCCGCCTTCGTCGGTGCCGCTATCATCATCGGCCTTAAGTCGTTGATCGTTGCCAACGGCCTCTTTGGCATGGAGGGCAGCCTTGCCGATCACAGCGAGTTCCTCAAGAACCTCGCAAGCTTCTTTGCCATTATCGCCACCACGTTCGACTACCTGCCTGTCCTGGTTATGTACAGCGCGGTCAAGCGTTTTGGCGGTAACCCGATCCTGGGCATCCTCGTCGGTATCGTCATGGTTCACCCGAGTCTTATGAACCGTAACACGTTCGTTATGGACCCGACGGGTGCTGAGTACTGGAACTTCGGTCCGCTATCCATTCCCATGGTTGCTTTCCAGGGCGGTGTGTTCCCTGCAATCCTGACTGCCTGGTTTATGGCCAAGGTCGAAAAGATTGCCCAGAAGTACATCCCCGAGGTCGTCTCGTTTGTCTTTGTCCCGACCGTTACCCTGATTCTTGCTAACGTTGCCCTGTTCACCGTGTTCGGCCCGCTCGGCAACCTGATCGGCGACGTCCTCGCTGGCGTAATCGATGTCCTGTACAACAGAATGGGCGTCTTTGGTGCCTTTGTCTTCGCCGCGTTCCTGCAGCCGCTCGTCGTTACCGGTACGCATCAGTTCATCCAGGGTATCGAGGCCAACCTCGTTGCCACGACTGGCTTCAACTATATCCAGGCCATCTGGTCGGTTTCCATCATCGCCCAGGGCGGCGGCGCCATCGGCATGTACCTCATTCACAAGAAGCACTCCAAAGAGCGCAACATCTGCATGTCGTCCTTTATTCCGACGCTGGTCGGTATCTCCGAGCCCGCTATCTTCGCTGCAAACATGCGCTATTCGATCATTCCGTTCATCTGCGCATGCATCGGTGCAGGCTGCGGCGGTGCCTTCGTGAAGTTCTTTGAAGTGCGCGCTATCGGTCAGGGTCTGACCGGTGTGCTTGGCCTGCTCATCGTTACGCCCGAGACTCTCGTGTGGTATGTGGCTGGTAATCTTATCGCCTTTATCGTGCCGATCGTCTTGATCTTTGCCTACAACAAGGCAAAGGGCGTTCCGACCACCGATGAAGAGGGCGCTGGTGCTGGCTTCGATGTCAGCTTCTAGTTGAGCCGTTCAGCGTAATGTGCGGATAAGTCCATTTGAGGAAGGGCGCTCGGCTCGTGTGAGTCGAGCGTCCTTTCCTATAGACGAGAAGGTCAATGGCGATGTTTAATCAAAAAAACAAGGTGATGCGTGCGGACTATGAGCAGTGGCGTGCCGGACAGGATGAGACGGCGGCTCGCATCGCGTCCGACCCCGATAGGCTTTTGTTCCATGTGGAGCCTGAGCTTGGTTGGCTCAACGACCCCAATGGTTTGGTGCAGATTGGTGATACGTATCACATCTATCATCAATACGATCCGTTCGATGCTGCGCATGGCGGTCCAGTGCTTTGGAACCATCTGACGACAAAGGATTTTGTGACGTACGAGAATCACGGTCCCGTGCTGTTCCCCGATTCCGATTTGGATTCGAGTGGAGCGTATTCTGGTTCTGCCTTTGTAAGTGATGGCAAGATTCACTACTTCTATACCGGCAACGTTAAGCATTTTGACCGTGATGATTACGACTACGTGTTGACGGGCCGTGAGCAAAACCAGATTCATATGGTTGCCGAGAATCCCGACGAATTGGGCGAGAAGCGCATAGCTGTTGGGCCGGTCGATTACCCCGACGATATCGGTACGCACGTGCGCGACCCCAAGATCCTTGAACACGACGGTATCTACTACATGGTTCTGGGCGCTCGTACGAAAGACGACCGTGGCTGCGTGCTTGTCTATACCTCGCGCAATCTTGAGAACTGGAGCTATGCGACGCGCATTGAGTTAGGCGAGAAGTTTGGCTTTATGTGGGAGTGCCCCGATCTGTTTGAGCTCGATGGCGAGCTTATTCTCGTTTGCTGTCCGCAGGGTGTGCCTGCCGATGGTTGGCGTTACCGCAATCCGCATCAGTGCGTGTGGTTCCCCATCGAGGCCGATTGGGAGGCGCCGAGCTTTAAAATCGTCGGGCAGGGCAT
Organism: uncultured Collinsella sp.; assembly: GCA_900545835.1. Lineage (GTDB taxonomy): Bacteria > Actinomycetota > Coriobacteriia > Coriobacteriales > Coriobacteriaceae > Collinsella. Next base: position 16,816 of record URBB01000037.1, read on the forward strand.
GCCCCCGATGGTCGATGCCGGTTTTGATTTCTATGCTCCGCAGTCCTTTGAGGATGCTGCAGGCCGGCGATTGATGATCGGATGGTCGGGTTGCCCCGATGCGACGGCGGAAAACCCGACGGTGGCGCGCGGGTGGCAGTGCGCGTTGACGGTGCCGCGAGAGCTGAGCATGCGCGATGGTAAGCTCTGCCAGCAGCCGGCGCACGAGATTGAGAGGATGCGCGGCGACTGCGTTCGCACGACAGGCGGTGAAACCGTTGAGGAGCCGGGCCGCCTGTTTGATCTCGTGGTTTCCTGTGAGGGCGCCAAGATGGTTGAGCTCGAGATTCGCAAGGGTGTCTTTGTGCGCTATGCGGACGGGATGCTTACCCTCGACATGGGTGACGAAGGCTATGGGCGCGACCAGAGGTCGATTGAGCTCGGCGAGCTTCGCGACCTGCGCGTGCTTTCGGACACTACGATGGTCGAGATTTTTGCCAACAGCGGCGAGGCGGCACTTACGAGCCGTACCTATTCGCCGGCGGTTTCGGCGATGGGGTTGCATGCCGAGGGTGCGGCGTCGATGGATTTCTACCGCCTCGCTCATTAACCGTGCATGGAGCACGATTGGACTTGTTGGGCGGAATGTGTCGCAGTTGCCGCGGCCAGCTACCGCTTATCGCGTATAGCGACCGTTTGCGGAATAAGTAACACTCCTTAATAAACCGTGTAGAATCTCAGATAAGCACGGAGTTTTCCAGGGAGACGCTGTCCTTTGTTGTGTGCAAGGGACGGCGTCTCTTTGGCGCTTGGAGGCCGTTCTGCAGCAGGACGGTGGACGTGCGTCATATATTAAAAAACCAACGTCGAGATGGGTCGTGATAAGAATGGGCAAGTACGTAATCGTGGTTGAATCTGGTTCGGATGTGACGCCAGAGCTCTGCGAACGCTACGGCATCGTGCGCGTGCCCATGCATGTCACGATTGGCGACGAGACCGTCGAGGATGGCTCGATTGATCCGCTCGAGATTTATTCGCGCTGCAACGAGTTTGGTGTGATGCCCAAGACCAGTGGCTGTTCGCCAGCGGATTTTGCGCATGTGTACGACCGCATCTGTCTCTTATAC
>URBB01000038.1 GCA_900545835.1 uncultured Collinsella sp.
CTCTCTCCGTCGTCGGCAGCGTCAGATGTGTATAAGAGACAGGAACCGGTGTTGGGTCGGGCGGTAATCTTTGCGGTCTCAAGCGCCTGGGCGGTCGTGGGCACGCAGGCCCCCGCGCATACCAGGGCGAGCGCCACAGCCAGGGCACAGGCCAGCTTTTGGAGCATCGAGGGCAGTGGAAAACGCTGCTCCGCGGCCCCTTTGTTCAGTCGAGACAAGGTGGCTCCTATCGTAGAAGTTGCCGGCAAAACGAGACGGAAACGCTCTCCGTCAAGAGAAGCGCAAAGGCCCTTTCCGCCAAAACGGAAAGGGCCCGTGCTTCATCAAGTAGTAATTTTACTTGATGTTGTACTTAGCCATGAGGGCGTCGACGGTACCGTCGTCAGTCAGGTCCTTGATGGCCTGGTTGATGTCGTCCTTGAGCTTGGTATTGCCCTGGTTGATGGCGATGGCGTACTCCTCGCCGGTGCTGACCTGCTTGATGGTCTGGCAGGTGTTGAACTGCTCGGCGGTCAGCTGGCTGGCAACGGAGCGGTTGGTGACTACGGCGTCACCCTTATCGGACTGCAGGGCGCTGAAGCACTCGGTAGCGTCCTTGTAGGGGACGATCTTGGCCTTGGGGAAGTTCTCCTGGGCAAAGGCTTCGGCGGTCGATCCAGACTGGACGATGATGGTAGCGTCGGCGTTGTTGAGCTTCTCGCTGTAGTTGTCGGCCGTGATGTCGGTGTTATCGACCTTGGTCACGATAGCCTGATCGTCCATGTAGTAGGAATCAGAGAAAGTGACTTCCTTCTCACGCTCGGGCGTGTCGGTGATAGCCGCGATGGAAACGTCATACTTGGCGCCCGAAGCAACGCCGGGGACGAGCGTGTCAAAGTCGTTGTTGACGTACTCGACATCCAGGCCAAGCTTCTCAGCGATAGCCTTGATAAGCTCAAGGTCAAAGCCCTGGTAGTCGCCGTTGTCATCCTTGTACTCAAACGGCGCGTACTCGGCAGAGGTGCCGACGGTGAGCGTACCGTCCTTGACGAGCGCGTACTCCTTGGAGCCGTCGACCTTCTCGACCTTAGCGTCGTCAGAGCTGCTGGAACCGGCATCGGAACCAGAGGTGGCATTGGACGAGCCACAGCCCGTCAGTGCGAGGGCGAGCGCCATGGCACCCGTGGCGGCAAATGCGCCAAGCTTCTTGAGCTTCATAATCAGTCTCCTTCCGGTGACCTCGTTTGATTCGGAGGTCTGCAAAAACTGTTGGCTATTATGCACCCGGAATTACGAATCTGCAATGAGAAAACTGATTGAAACAAACCCATAACGTGAATGGAACACTCCACTTTGTAACAGTCATTACTGCTGCAATGACCTTAATAGTCTAATTTCAGCTGCATAACCTGCAAGTTCGTTCGGAGTCTCCAAAATAAACGGCAGCGAACGCAAACGGCCATTCGATACAATATTCTGCATAACCTGCATACCGCCACCAAATTCCTCGCTGCCAAGGTATCCCTTGCCGATGCACTCGTGACGATCTTTATGGGCGCCACAAGGGTTCTTCGAATCGTTGATGTGTACGGCATGTAAGCGATCGATACCCACCACGCGGTCGAACTCGTCGAGTACGTCGTCCAGATCATGGATGATGTCGTAGCCGGCATCGCTCACATGGCAGGTGTCCAAACAAACGCCCAGCTTTTCGGACAGCTCTGGGCGCTTGGCGGCAACGCCCTCGATAATGCACGCCAGTTCTTCAAAGCTACGGCCCACCTCGGTGCCCTTTCCTGCCATGGTCTCGAGTAATACCGTCGTCTGCTGCCCCTCAAACATCACCTGGCACAGCGTGTCGACAATCATCTGAATGCCGACGTCGGAGCCCTGTCCCACATGCGCACCGGGATGGAAGTTGTAGTAGTTGCCGGGCAGTGCTTCCAGACGCTGCAAGTCCTCGGCCATTGCCTCCAAGGCAAACTCGCGTGCCCGCTCTTTGGCAGAACAGGGGTTGTAGGTATACGGGGCATGCGCCACCAGCGGTCCAAAGTCGTTTTGCGCCATAAGCTCGCGCAGAGCCGCCACGTCATCCATGTCAAGTTCTTTTGCCTTGCCACCGCGCGGGTTGCGCGTAAAGAACGCAAAGGTATTGGCGCCAATGGACAGCGCCGTCTCCCCCATTGCCCGATAGCCCTTCGTCGTCGAAAGATGACACCCGATCGTCAGCATCTCCAACTCCCTCTTCATCAGTTGCGGTGAAATACGGTCTATTGGTGCCTTATTTTGGCGCAAACAGACCGTATTCCACCGCAAGATATAAAAGGGGCATCAGGGGCAAAGGCCTCCAAGGCATTCCAGGCGCTGGCGCCATGCCCCCACGCCCTAAAGTTTCAAGCGAATCGCATCGATGATGTGTGCACAGCGCTGCGTGGCGGCAAGGGGCATGACGGGACTCTCGAGTTTCCCCGCCTGAATGAGCTGCGTCGCATGCTGGATTTCGCCGAAGAAATCATCAATCTCAAACGGGGCATTTATTTCTAGCGTTCGACCGTCGGAATACTTCACATGGGCGAGCTCGGGGCGATGGAGCCGCTCGATTTCCAACGAGCCCCGCTCACAGGCAATCGTTAAGCGGCTTTCATATGTTGCTTTGCCGTCGCACACCATATGAATGGGTATACCGTCGACGCTCATATGGATCTCGTCGGCCCAATCGACGCGGCCGCCCGATACGTCACGCCAGCGAACTTCACGGGATGAAACCTCGCACGCGCCCGCGAGCAAATCCTCAAACCAACCGACCGCATAGCAGCCCATGTCATATAGACAGCCGCCCTGCAACGGATCAAGCAGATAGTCTGAAGGAGACTCGCCGTAATCGAGCTTTTGCACGCTTTCAATCGAGACAATACGGCCAAGCTCACCCGACGCAAGCAAGTCCTTCACGCGAGTGCGCATCGGGCAAAACCGATTCTTCATCGCCTCCATAAACAGCACGCCGCGCTCACGAGAGGTGGAGGCAATCGAGAGAGCCTCTTCCTCACTCAAAACGGCCGGCTTTTCGCACAGCACGGCCTTTCCGGCGCACAGCGCGCGACAGGCCCAACGCGTATGCATGCCATGCGGAAGAGCCAAGTAAATTGCGTCGACATCGGGGTCGGCAATCAGCGCGTCATAAGCCGCATCGCCGTTATCGTCGACCGAGGCATGGCCATGCGCAGCATCAATCGAAAACGCTCGGCAAAATTCCTCGACATGTGCAGGAGTGCGGCCGGCCGCAGCCACCAGCCGTGCCCCGTCGACCTTCTTGAGCGACGATGCAAATCGATGCGAAATGTGTCCAGCGCCCAAAACGCCCCAACGAACCTCACGCGAATCATCCCATGAATCCCGATGGCCCACGACAGCCCCCTTCAGTTGCGGTGGAATAGTCCCTGTTTAAGCCCTATTCTGCCGCAAGCAGGAACTATTCCAGCGCAAGTTATAAAAGGGTCACGAGGAGCGCGTTTTGCCGAAGGCCTTAAGCACTGCCGTCACGGGGCCAGGCTGGAAACGTCGGCGCACGTCATCGAGACGCTCGGGGATATCGATATGCTGTGGGCAGTGGCGCGCGCATTTGCCGCACTTGACGCAATTGCTCACCAGCTTGGCCTCGCTTGTGCGCACCGCGCTCGCCGTAAAGTACTGCGATAGACCCGTAAACCAGCTGTGCGCATAGCTTGCGTTGTAGGCGGCAAAACATCCAGGGATATTGATTCCTTTAGGGCACGGCATGCAATAGCCGCATCCCGTGCAGGGCACGCGATTCGATTTTTCAAACTCATCCAGCACGTGCGCGATCGTGTCGAGCTGGTTGGCAGTCATCGAATCCGGCAGGGCCCGATCGGCCAACACCGCGTTCTCATCCACCTGCGCGATATCGGTCATACCCGAAAGCAGCATCGTCACCTGAGGATGATTCCAGACCCACGAAAGACCCCAGGCGGCAGGAGTGCGCAAATGCGGGTCACGGGCACTATCGAGCACAGCGCGGGCCCGTGGCGGCAGCTTGCCCGCTAAACGCCCGCCCAGCAGTGGCTCCATCACAAACACCGCGAGGCCTCGCTCGGCGGCGGCCATGAGCCCCGCTGTTCCCGCCTGATATCGCTCTCCAGCGTAATTGTACTGGATCTGGCAAAAGTCCCACTCATATGCATCGAGCATCGTCAGGAAATCCGCCGCGCTGCCGTGGTACGAAAAACCAATCTGGCGAATGCGCCCCGCCGCCTTTTGACGCGCGATCCAGTCCTCGATGCCCAACGCCACCACACGTTCCCACTGGGCGGGCGAGGTAATGTTGTGCATGAGGTAATAGTCGATATGGTCGGTCCGCAGGCGGCGCAGTTGCTCGTCGAAGAACCGGTCGAAATCCTCCGCGCATTTGCACGAAGCATGCGGCAGCTTGGTTGCGAGCAAAACCTGGTCGCGCAAGCCCAGGCGATCAAGCGACGCACCCACACAAGCCTCGTTGCCGGGATAGAGATAGGCCGTGTCCAGGTAGTTAATCCCCTGCTCCACCGCACGGGAGATGATGGCGTCGGCTGTCTTCGCATCCGGGCGTCCCGGCGCACCGGGAAACCTCATGCAGCCCAGCCCCAACGCCGAGATACGGTTGCCGCTTTTGGGGTCAACGCGATATTGCACGGCCCCTCCCCTCCCATCGAAGCCCTAATGAGGCGAAACACAACGGCCACGCCATCGAAACACATTGGAATCGCAATCGAGAACGTATCGTAACGTAGTAGAAATCGAGCCGTCACGGCGCCGCTTTAACATCAGCAAAAAGCCCGATGAAAGGAGCCCGCCATGCCCGCGCTCGACCTTTGGAACCTCGCCTCCCAGCTCAAGACCACCGATTATCGCTGGGTCGACCTCACCCACACGCTCTCGTGCGACACCCCGCACTGGTTTGGCTTTAAGCCGTTCGAGTCCACCAAGCTCTTCGATTATCTGCCCGACACGCCCGGGAACATGCTCGCGCCCATGCGCTGCTTTCAGTATTCGGTCGCCTCGCAATACGGCACCCACGTCGATGCACCGCGGCATTTCCATGTTGAGGGTCGTTCCCTTGGAGAGATTGAACCCATCGAGTTTATGCATCCGCTCTGCGTGATCGACAAGCACGAGGAGTGCGCCGCAAATCCCGACTTTATCCTGACCATCGAGGACCTCAAAGCCTGGGAGGACGAGCACGGTCGTATTCCCGAGGACGCTTTCGTCGCCTTCCGCTCCGACTGGTCCAAGCTCGCCGATCTGGAAAACAAGGACGAGGACGGCCAGCCCCGCTACCCCGGCTGGGACCTCGATGCTATCAAATGGCTTGTAGAGGAACGCAATATCGGCGCCATCGGACACGAGTCCGCAGATACCGATCCGGCGACCATCACCACACGCGAGGACGCCTACCCCTATCCCGGCGAGCAATACATCCTCTCGGTCGACCGCTATCAGATCGAGGTCATGGACCATCTGGACGAGCTTCCCGCCACAGGCGCCGTCATCTTCTGCACCTTCCCTAAGGTCCGTGATGGTGTTGGATATCCTGCACGCGTTTTTGCCATCTGCCCCGCGGCATAAGTTCCCATGCGTTTGTTCTTCTAAATTCCGCCTCCGGTGCACGCTACATGCTCCAGCGGCATACAATCCACCAGGCGCCCCGCACGCGGGCGCCTTTTTGTGAGGAGATGATTCACATGCAGATCAACAAGGTCGCCTTTATCGGCAAGGGCGGCGTCGGCCTGCTCTACGGCAGCATGATTGCCAAAGCCCTCGGCAATGACGCCGTCGAATACGTTATGGATGACGCCCGTTTTGAGCGTCACGCGGGCGATGCGCTCACCGTCAACGGAAAGCCTTGCGATCTCACGTCCGTCCGCGCCAGCGAGGCGACGCCCGCCGATCTGGTCATCCTGACAGTCAAGACCACCGGTCTCGACCAAGCACTCAAGACTATGGAGCGTGTCGTGGGACCCAACACGCCCATCGCCTCGCTGTGCAACGGCATTACGAGCGAGCAAAAGATTGCCGAACGCTTTGGCTGGGAGCATACCGTTCTTGGTATCTGCCAGGGCATGGACGCCGTGTTCCTCAACGGCGCGCTCACCTTTACCAATGCGGGCGAGATCCGCTTTGGCGCGGCGGCCGGCACGGACCCCGCGACCGTCGCCGCTATCGACGAGCTCTACACGCGCTGCGGCATCGCCCATACCGTCGAGAGCGACATTGCGCACCGCATGTGGGCCAAACTCATGCTCAACGACGGCATCAACCAGACCTGCATGGCCTACGGCGGGACCTACGGAAGCGCCACGGAGCCGGGCTCCGAGCAGCGTCGCTGCTTTGTTTCCGCCATGCGCGAAACGCTTGCGGTCGCCAACGCCGAGGGCGTTGAGCTGACCGAGGCAGACCTGACGCAAATGGTGCACCTCATCGAGGGAATCGACCCCGCCGGTATGCCCTCGATGGCTCAAGACCGCATCGCAAGGCGCAAAACCGAGGTTGATGAGTTCGCGGGCACCATCTGCCGCCTCGCAGCCAAACACGATATCCAGGCACCACAAAACGAGTGGCTCTATCGGCGCATCCGCGATATCGAGAAAAGCTGGTAGCGCCAACGCGCCGCATTCAACAGCCTTAACAGCAAAACCGCCGCAAGGGAACCTTTCCCCTGCGGCGGCCTTCATCTTCGTCTATGACCGGCGGTCGATCTCGCAACAGTTAGCGTTGCGACTCCGGCACCTCGTCCTCGTCATCGCGGCAAAGAACCACGCCCACGCTTCCCAGCAGCGCGGCCGCGATCAGCGCGCCGACCACGATAGGAGCAGCCCCGCATGTCCCCTGCATGCCCGCGACGAGCGCGGCCGTGGGACCAAGGCAACCAAGCATCAACGCGACGGCGGCAACGGCAATATCTCGAGCATTCACAAGACCACTTCCTCCAAGAGAAAGACCTTATTTCTCAAGAACCAGTGTGCCCCGCATCCATACGCCCAGCGTACCGCCACGGTAAGGGCTCTGTTAACTCAGACGCGCATAAAGAACGGGCGGCTTTACGTTGCCCTAAAGCTCGGTAAAGACGCCCGTCCGCCAAATATCCGTGATGCAGAAAAATTACCAACCGGTGTAGTAGTCGGTGGTTCCGGCAGCGCAGCCGGAGTCATAGACCTTGCAATCACCCTTGGAGCCCGTAAAGGTCGAGCCCTGGGCCATATCGCCCGCGGCAACAACGTAATAGCCGTCGGAATCGCGCCAGAAGCCCTCAGAATCCTGAGTCCATTCGCCCGTGCGATAGTGATAAAGCACATTGCTGCTGTAATAGGTCTCGCGGCGCCCGTTGTAGTTATTGACACCCGCAGAGCGCGTCAGGCCCGATCCGTTCGCGTAGGACGCGGCAGACGCGTAGGACGGAGTGTAACCGGCGTTGTAGTACGAAGCTTGGACGGCCTCGGCAGCCTCCGCCTCGGCGGCAGCCTCGAGCGCTTCGCGCTTGGCATCCTCAAGCGCAGTGCGCAGCTCATCGAGCTCGGTCGACTTGGCGTCGACCTCCCCCATCGTCAACAGGCTACCCGCGCCGTCGATGCAACCCTGCAACACAGCGCGCTCGTCATCGGTGGCATAGTCGCCATACATGTTCATAATGATTTGAGCGCGCATCTCCAAGGAATCGCGCTTGGCCTCCATCGAGGCGTTCCACTCCTGCATGGAGCCAAAGCCGTCGCCACGGTAGTCGACGGGCTGCACCAGCGTCGCCTCAGACGGCGTAGACCCGACCGTATCGGACAGTGTTGCGGCGTGGGCATCAGTTGCGCCGGCGCCCGCCAAAAGTGCCACGGCCAAGGCGGCAGAAAGGGCAGCGGCTTTCGGTTTTCGTGAATCGATCCTCATGTAGCTGGAAACCTCCGTAGTGCGTTTTTGCTGCGTTTGAGCTGCGTGTGATTCGATCGCGCTGCATAGTACCCCGAGCACATCGCGACCTGCGGTTTTACTCAAAAGGTGCACGTCAATTGCGTAAAACTCACATCCTCTCGACAGGAGTTTTCCACAACTCGAATGCATAAAGCATGCCAAAAACCCTGTTTTGGCGCCCTCACTATACAAAAAAGGCGCCTGCGCAATCATTGTTCGCACAGGCGCCTTGAGCAGGCATTTTATGCAGTTATACCTATCGAGTCGCAAGGGGTCCTTGCACAAGTCGCCTTACTCGTCCAGCGCGGCGAAGGCCTGCTTCAGATCCCAAATGATGTCCTCGGCGTTCTCGGTACCGATGGAAAGACGGATCGTGGAGGGCGTGATGTTCTGCTCGGCGAGCTCCTCGGCAGAGAGCTGGGAGTGCGTGGTGGTAGCCGGGTGCACGACGAGCGACTTGACGTCGGCCACGTTGGCGAGCAGCGAGAACACCTGCAGATGATCAATGAACTTCCAAGCTGCCTCCTGGCCACCCTTAATCTCAAAGGTAAAGATCGAGGCACCGCCGTTGGGGAAGTACTTCTGATAGAGCTCGTGATCGGGGTGCTCAGGCAGGCTCGGGTGATTCACCTTGGCAACATGGCTGTCACCAGCCAGGAACTCAACGACCTTCTTGGTGTTCTCGACATGACGGTCAACGCGCAGCGACAGAGTCTCGGTGCCCTGGAGCAGGACCCAGGCGTTGAACGGGCTGATGCAGGCGCCCTCGTCACGCAGCAGGATAGCGCGGACATAGGTTGCGAAGGCGGCGGGACCGGCAGCCTCGGCAAACGAGACGCCATGGTAGGAGGGGTTGGGCTCGGCGATCTGCGCATACTTGCCGCTCGCCTTCCAATCGAAGTTACCGCCGTCGACGATCACACCGCCCAGCGAGGTGCCGTGGCCGCCGATGAACTTGGTTGCGGAGTGGACGACGATGTTGGCACCATGCTCCAGCGGACGGAACAGATACGGGGTGCCGAAGGTGTTGTCGACGACAACCGGTAAACCGTGCTTCTTGGCGATCTCGGAGATGGCGTCGATGTTGGGGATGTCAGAGTTGGGGTTGCCGAGCGTCTCGAGATAGATGACCGTGGTGTTGTCCTTGATGGCACCCTCAACCTCTTCCAGGTTATGAGCATCGACAAACGTGGTCTCGACGCCAAACTGGGAGAGCGTATGCTCGAGCAGGTTGTAGGAACCACCGTAGATGGTCTTCTGAGCCACCACGTGGTCACCAGCCTGGGCAAGAGCCTGCAGGGTATAGGTGATGGCAGCAGCGCCGGAGGCGACGGCAAGACCGGCCACGCCACCCTCGAGTGCGGCGATACGGTCCTCGAAGACGCCCTGGGTGGAGTTGGTCAGACGGCCGTAGATGTTACCGGCGTCGGCAAGACCAAAGCGGTCGGCGGCGTGCTGGGAGTTGCGGAACACATAGCTCGTGGTCTGGTAGATAGGCACGGCGCGGGAGTCGGATGCGGGGTCGGCGCTCTCCTGGCCAATATGAAGCTGCAGGGTATCGAAACCAAAGGTGTGCTCGGGGTTGTTGATGAACTGGCTCATGATGATCTCCTTGATCGAACAAAAGTTAATAAATTAGAGAGAAGTAAGTCGCTGTCTCCTGATCACGCCAACGGGCGCAAACAGGAGCCCGGCATTCGTCTTGGCAAGCAGTTCATATGCGGTCCTCCCTTTGACATCCCGGTTCCGTGGTCGGCTTAATTACCTACCGCCTTTGTGTGTTTTGAATAGTACGAGCATTGTTTCGCTTGGTCAATCACTTAAAAGCGCTAACCTGTTATCGGTTTTTTAGATAGCTATCGAAAGGACGGGCACCGATGACCCTCCAGCAGCTTCGTTTTCTGATCGCCGTGGCAGAGTCCGGCTCAATCAACGCCGCAGCTCAGCGCCTCTATACCGCTCAGTCCAACATCTCAAACGCCGTCAAAAGCCTAGAACAAGAGCTCCATCTGGAGATCTTTACGCGCTCCAGCCGCGGCGTCACGCTCACCAACGACGGCACCGAGCTTTTGGGCTATGCGCGCCAGGTCGTAGAGCAGGCCGACATGCTCGAGGCACGCTACGAGGACGGTGGCACCCCGCAAGCCCGCCTCGCCATTTCCGCCCAGCACTACGCCTTTTCGGTCGAGGCCTTTGTCAACGTGGTCGAGCGCTGCCGCGACAGCAAGTTCGAGTTCATCATGCGCGAGACCACCACATCGCAGATCATCGATGACGTCCGTGCGTTTCGCAGCGATATCGGCATTCTGTATCTGGATGACTTTAACGCCCGCGTTCTGCAGAAGGCCTTCGCCGATGCCCGCGCAAGCTTCCATCCCCTATTCGACGCGACGGTCCACGTCTTCGTTAGCGAGCGCCACCCGCTCGCACGCCGCCCGCAACTGTCCCTTGCCGACCTCACGCCCTATACGCGCTACAGCTTTGAGCAGGGAACCTCAAACTCCTTCTATTACGCCGAGGAACCTTTTAGCTATATCCCTTGCGACCGCAACATACGAATCTCAGACCGCGGAACACTTACTAACTTACTTATCACGTCGAACGGTTACACCCTGTCGACCGGTGTCCTCTCCAATGAAATGCAATGGGGCATGGCATCGATCCCGCTAGCAGACGCCCCAACGATGCACGTTGGCTACATCATGCACGACGAGCGCAAGCCCTCTCTCCTCTTGCAGCAATACCTCGACGAGCTCAACCGCATCATCCATGCCAACTAACAGTCGGAAGACGGGGTAGAAATCGTAGATTGCTGGCCCCCGGCGGGCATGGCGCTACAATGGTCACTCACATGAAATGCACTCAACGAAAGGAAGCCCGTGAAGGTCATCATCTACACCGACGGCTCGGCCCGATCAAATCCGGGACGCGGCGGCTACGGCGCCGTGCTCAAATACACCAACCCCGCCGGCAAGACCTTCACCTCCGAGCTTTCGCGCGGCTACGCCAAGACCACCAACAACCGCATGGAACTCATGGCGGTCATCGTGGCGCTCGAGGCGCTCAACCGCCCTTGCGAGGTCGAAGTCCATTCCGATTCGCAGTATGTCGTCAACGCCTTTAACAAGCACTGGATCGACGGCTGGAAAAAGCGCGGATGGAAAACCGCCAACAAGCAACCCGTCAAGAACCGCGACCTGTGGGAGCGCCTACTCACCGCCAAAAGCAAGCACAAGGTGGAGTTCATCTGGGTTAAGGGACATGCCGGCCACGAGCTCAACGAGCGCTGCGATGAGCTCGCCACCACGGCGGCCGACGGCAGCAACCTCGATATCGACGCCGGCTTTAACGAGAGCGACCTGTAATAGCGTTTTCGCGCAGCTTTATATCCCCACGCGCTACACTCATCCTGTAGACCAAACAACGCAAGGGGGACGTATGCTGCGCATCGCGACCATCGGCACATCCATGATCACCGACGACTTTATCCAAGTCGTCAACGCCAACGATCAAGCCGCGTTTGTGGGCACGCTTTCACGCGATGCCAATCGCGGTGCCGCCTTTACCGCCGAGCGCGGTGGCGAGCGAAACTTTACTTCACTCGATGAGCTCGCGGCAGCCGCCGACGTCGACGCCGTCTATATCGGCAGCCCTAACGCACTTCACTACGAGCAGGCCCTTGCCTGCATCGCCGGTGGCAAGCACGTCATCGTCGAGAAGCCCTTCTGCGCCACCGAAGCGCAGGCGCTGGAGGTCTTCCGCGCTGCCGAGGCAGCAGGTGTCGTGGCCCTCGAGGCCATGCGTCCCCTCCACGATCCCGCCTTCCACGCCATCGAGGACGCCCTGGGCGAGATCGCCCCCATCCGCCGCGCCTCATTGCGCTTTGGCAAGTATTCCTCGCGCTACAACGAGATTCTCGCGGGACGCGCCACCAATATCTTCGACTGCAATATGGCATCGGGTTCCCTCATGGACATTGGCGTCTACACCGTCGAGCCCATGGTCGAGATTTTCGGCATGCCCTCCGGCCTTACGAGCATGACTACTCTGCTCGACCCCACCACGCGACAGCTCACGCACGGCCCCATCGACGGCTGCGGTTCCATCCTCGCCAGCTACGGCGGTGGCCGTATCTCCGTCGAGCTCGCGCACTCCAAAATAACGAATGACCTGCTGCCCTCGCAGATCGAAGGCGAGCGTGGCACTATCCAGATCGACCATCTGTCCACGCCCCGCAACGTCCGCATCGACTATCGCGGCGATGTCGTACGCGGCTCGGCAACCGAGGCACCGCGCGAACAGGGCAACAACGGCCGCGTGCTCGACCTGCCCAAATCGAGCAACACTATGGAATACGAACTCACAGACTTTATCACCGCCATCGGCGGCATCGATAACGTTAAGGAAGAGATTTGGGAGACCCCGGCGGGACGTCACGAACTTGGCCACTACCGCGATGTCACGCTCGTCTCATTGCGCATCATGGATGCCGTGCGCCAGCAGGCCGGCATTACCTTCCCGTCCGACGCAGGCAAGCAGGCCTAGCGATGGGCTTCTTCGATGCGTTCTTCTCCAGCGTCACCGGCGGCAGTCGAGAGCCTCAAAAACCATCAAACGTCGAGCTCGAGCTGCGCCGCAGACTTACTGTGCTCGCAAGCGACGAGGCCACTCAAGACACTCCCCTGCGCTATTTCCTGCGCTGGGCGGGGCAAGTCCAGGGCGTTGGCTTTCGCTTTACCAACACCAACCTCGCGCAGGCACGCGCGCTCACCGGCTGGGTGCGTAACATGGAAGACGGCTCAGTCGAGATGGAGATACAGGGGGCTCCGGCAAATATCCTATCTCATCTCGAGGCGCTTCATGCCTCCTACGAGCGTATGGGAACGCGTTTTCGCCTCATAGACGCCCAGGCCCGAGCCCCACTTGCCAATGAAGACGGTTTCACGCCTCGTTATTAGTATTGTGTGCTAAATACGGTATCATTTACCTACGACCGTTAATAGAAAAGAGGCGAGGCGCATGGCGGTGCAAAGAAGGAATACCAGGCAGCGAAAGCTGGTTCTTGACGCCGTGCGCCAAAGCTATAACCATCCCACCGCCGACGAAATCTACAACGTCGTGCGCGCGCAGGATGACAAAATCAGCCGCGGCACGGTCTACCGCAACCTCAATCTCTTGGCCGACGCCGGCGAGATTCTCTCCATCAAGACGCCGGGCGGCAGCCGCTTCGATCGCACGATCGAGCCGCATGCGCATATCATCTGCACCTCGTGCAGCCGCGTCATCGACGTACCACTCCCCTTCGATGCCCAGCTCGACGCCAAGGCATCCGAGCAAATCGGCTGGCACGTCACGTCGCACTACACCATCTTCGAGGGTCTCTGCCCCGACTGCCGGTAGATGTTTGGGACATGCCTACTCGGCAAGCAGGCGACGCAGTTCTTCTTCGACCGTGTGCACATAGCGGACGCGGTCGTTGATGCCACGCATAGAGGGATTGCAGCTCTCCATTAGATAAGGATGGCCCACTACGTTGAGCATGTCGCGGTCGTTCTCGTTATCGCCAAACGCCATCATCTCATCGGGCGAAATACCCAAGGCACGACCGTAATCGGCAAGCGCGGAACCCTTACCCGAATCAAAGCCGATAAAGTCCGTCCATTCGGTTCCCGACGTCATCACGTCAACACGGTCGCTAAAGAGGCGCTCGAAATACTCCAGCGCCGCCGGCTGATTCACCTCGGGCGTCTGGAAGGCAATCTTAATGACGTCCTCGTCGATGTCCTCGGGACGGTCGACCACCGCCACATCGCAGTGGACCTCATAGCGCAAATGGTCGACGAACGCATCATTGCCGCTCATGGTGTAGAGGTGCCCCTCGCACGAAAGGGTCACGTCGGCATGGGGATACGCAACCACGGCATTCGCGATATCCATAGCAAGGCTGCGCTCCATGGAACGCTTGACAACAGCACGTCCCTCGCTCATCACCAGGGCTCCGTTTTCGCATACATATGCGAGCTCATCGGCCACCGGGGCAAACAGGTGGCGCAAGCTCGCATATTGACGGCCGCTCGCCGGCATAAACACGATACCGCGACGATGCAGCTCATCGATAAGCTCAAAGGCCTCGGAACGCGGCTCGCGCTCCCCCGGATGCAGCAACGTGCCATCCAAATCGCAGGCGATCAGCTTGATTCCCTCAAGACCCATACGCTTCCCCCAAAGCCTCCTATCAACAGCAAGACGGACCTTGATTGGTCGCCCCTCAAAGCCCGTCTTGCGCATACGCGCGCTTAGCCGCGCGTCTTTTTTACGATGGTAAAGTCGGGAGCCATGCTCACGACGACCTCCGCCGCACTCGACGCAAAGCGCCGGCTGGCATCGAGCTCACGTGTGACCACCGAGAGCCGAACACCCTCGACACCCCGGAGCATGCGGCCCAAAACAGGCTGCACCGGCGTATACATGCGCACGGTATGCTCGTCCGAGTCGCCCCGGAAGAGCGGCGCATGCATGTTGCCGATCCCCCAGCACGCATGCGCGAGCGCAATCGGATCCATGCGGTCAACTTCGACCAAATAAACCTCGGCGCTGCGCAGGCGCACGACAACCGCCACAGGCACCACGCCCGAACGGTCAATGGCGAGCACGTCGCCATCGACAAGACGACCGCCGTCGGCAGCATCCAGCCGAACATCGACCGTGCGCCCCAGCTCCGTCGCGCCCACAAACGCACATACATCGGCCTGGTCCCAATCGAGCAGTAGCTCATCGGCCTCAAAGACACCGCCCAGCTCCCGGCGAAGCAAAAGCTCATAGGACGGGTCGTTGAGATTTCCGAGACACGCTGTCGAAACCAGATTCACAGGCATAGCCTAGTCCTCGACCTCAACGAGCTCGATATCAAAGTTGAGGTCCTTGCCGGCCAGCTCGTGGTTGGCGTCGAGCGTCACGGCCTCAGGCGTTACGTCGATGACCACGGCGGGGACGGGCATACCGCTCGGCGTGGACAGGAAAAGCTTCATGCCCTTCTCGATCTGCTCGATGTTGGGAACCTGTTCGGCCGGGAAGGTAATAACCATCTCGGGATTGTGCTCGCCGTAGGCATCGGCAGCCGGGATGTGCACGGTCTTCTTCTCGCCCACCTGCATGTCGACAACAGCGGCGTCGAAGCCCTTGATCATCTGACCGGCGCCGCAGGTGAACTCCAGCGGCTCGCCGCGATCGTAGGAGCTATCGAACTGCGTGCCGTCATCGAGCGTGCCGCGATAATGGGTCTTGACCTTCTTGCCCTGGTTGGACATGGTAACCTCCGTGATAAGGGCGGCGCACAACGCGGGCCGCCGTGAACATATGGCGCTAACTATACCCTAGTCATACAATTCAATGACAGTTTGCAAAGAAACGCTGCAACCGGAGGAACCATGGCATATCCCGTATTTGACCTACACTGCGACACCGCCGACCGCATCGGCTGGGCCACGCTCGATCTCGACCTGCGCTTTACCGCCGGCACCGACGGTTATTTCCCCGGCGACGAAACGCATCCGCAAGATTTCGACCTCATCGAGGGCAACGCCTGCGCCATCTCGCTCGCAAAGATCGGCAACACGCCGTGGGCACAGTGCTTCGCCACGTTTGTCCCCGATGAGATTCCCACCGCCCACGCCGCGCGCTTCCAGGCGCAAATCATGGCGCACATGAGCGGCCAGGCAATGCTCAACCACGACCGCATGGTCAACGTACGCAGCGCCGCTGACATTCGCCCTGCGCTCAAAGACGGCAAGGTCGCCTGCATCCACACCATCGAAAACGCCACGTTCTTTGCCGAGGACCCCGCGCTGATCGAGGTACTCAAGAGCCTGGGCGTACTCATGTCATCACTCAGCTGGAACGCGCAGGGACCGCTCGCGAGCGGGCACGATACCCACGCCGGCCTCACCGCCGCCGGCATCGAGGCACTTACGCAGATGGAGCACGCCGGCATGGTACTCGACGTCTCCCACCTCAACGATGAGTGCTTTGACGAGGTTGTCGCCCACGCCACGCGCCCCTTCGTCGCCAGTCACTCCAACCCCCGTGCGGTTTGCGGCGTCAAGCGCAATCTCACCGACGACCAGTTCCGCACCATTCGCGATATGGGCGGTATCGTCGGCCTCAACTACTGCAGCGAGTTTCTCTCTAACGAAGCGACCAAAGAGACCGCCGCAGATGTCACCTTCGACCAGCTGGCAGCCCATATCGAACATTGGCTCGACCTGGGCGGCGAGGACGTCATCGCACTCGGCGGCGACTGGGACGGTGCCACGGTGACCGCCTTCCTCTCCGATGCCAGCAAGATGCCCGAGTTCCAGAACATGCTTTCCAAGCATTTTGGCAAGACCGTGATGCAGAAGCTCTGCAGCGATAATGCCCTTGCCTTCTTCGAGCGTTATTAATTTCACATCCCTTGAGCGGGCCGGCATGCCGAACGGTCGACATGCCGGCCCGTCCCCAATCTGAAGGACCGCTTTTGACGCAGCAGTTTACGATTTCTGTATCCCAGCCGGATGGGACGCCCATCTCCGTCGTCGTTACCAAAAAGCGCGTCAAGAACTTCAACCTACGCGTCACATCAAGCGGTGAGGTCCACGCCAGCGCACCGCTCGGCGCCAGCCGCGAGCGCATCGAGGCATTTGTGAAGCGCAACAGCGCCTGGATTGTCAGCCGACTTGCCCAGCGCAAGCAACGTCAGGCGACGGTGCGAGAGCCGCTCAGCCCCTCGTCCATCATTGCACTTTGGGGCAAGCCCATCACGGTACAAGATGCGCTCGATCACAACTTTAAGTCACCCGCACCGCGGCCCAAACAAGCCACGTTCGCAAGCTTTATGGGTACCGACGAGCCAGACGAACGTCCGCAGGCCAAGTGGAACGCGCCCCTCGACGGCTTAACGCCCAGTGAGATCCAAGCCCATATTGACCAGCTCTATACGTCCGAAGTCACATCGGCGCTGCGGGATATGGTGCACGCATACGAAATCGCAATGGATGTCGCCGTTTCCCGCGTTTCCGTACGCAGCATGAAAACGCGCTGGGGCTCGTGCACGCCCAAAACCGGCGCCATTCGCATCGCACGAGAACTTGCCGCCTACCCCGTCGAGTGCCTTGACATGGTTGTCGCCCACGAGCTCGTCCACTTGCTCGAGCCAAGTCACAATCAGCGGTTTCACGCCCTGCTCGACACGTACTGCCCCAACAATAGAGCTCTGTCGCAGCGGCTCAAGCAGCCACCCATAGAGACGTATTAGAACCGGTTAGCGCACGCGCTCGATCTCGACACCGCAGCTTGCCAGGGGCAGGCCAACAGGAGCCCACGGCTTATCGAGCTTAACACGCACGCCAAGCAGCAAGGGGTAACGACGCATCAGCATCTGGGCCACACCCTCGGCTGCTGTCTCTTATACACATCTGACGCTGCCGACGACGGAGAGAG
>URBB01000039.1 GCA_900545835.1 uncultured Collinsella sp.
TTTCAAGCAGAAGACGGCATACGAGATAGGCTCCGGTCTCGTGGGCTCGGAGATACGGAAGAAGCTCGGCACGATGGATGCCTTGCCAAATGCCTTGAGCTGCTGCGACTTTGCCCTAAACGCGCAGAGCGCCACAAAAGAGAACGTATTGCCCGTGCCGCCGATGAGGTTGATGGCCATCGACATGAGTGCCGGGTGGAACTCAAGCGGCTGCCCAGCAGCGTAGAGCGAGGCGTTGGCAGCAAAGGCGGCAAGCGTAACCGGGGCGGTGATGGGCATCACGATCATGTTGCCGTGGACGCCAAAGCACCAAAACAGCAGCGTCATGAAGCAGATAAGCAGTGCGCCGGGCACAGAGTCAACTGCGACGGAAAGCGGGGCAGCGAGCAGCTTCTCGATAACCGAGGGGATGGACAGCGTGGGATCGATCATCTGGATCAGCAGGTTGCCACCAAAGAAGATGAGGATGTTGGCGAGCATAGGCACGATGGCGCCAAAGGTTTCGGACAAAAACGGCGGCACGCCATCGGGCATCTTGATGGTGATGCCCTTGGTCTGGCAGAAGCGCGTGACCTCGACGGAGACCAGGGCAACGATGATGGCGGTAAACAGGCCCTGCGCACCCAGATAGGTGCAGGGGACCGCCTGGAGCACGGACTCATCAGCAAGCTGGTAGTAGGACGACGGCGCCGCGGCGATCAGGAACATCACCAGCGAGGTCATACCGGCGTTAAGCTTGGGCATCTTGTAGGTGCCCGCCAGGTTATAGGCGATTGCGAACGTCACGATCACCGACAGTATGCCCATCGTCATGTTGAACGGGATGAGCAGCGTGAGCTTATTGGCCGTGGCAAAATCGAGCCAAGGGCCAAAGACGGACCAGAACCCGCCCTGCGCCACCAGGTCGGCCGTGACCGGCGGGTTGGCGATGATCATAAAGACGGCAGAGACCAAGATGAAGCTGATCGCGCTCATAAAGCCCTTTTGCATGGAGGCAAAATGGCGCTCGGTGCCGCAGAAATTGGCAATAGGGGTCAGTTTTTCCTGAAGCAGGGTCATTAACTTTTCCATGGTCGCCTCCTAGCCCAACAGCGACTGGGCGAGTGCCAGCACATTGGCGGCGTTGCCCATGCCGTAGTCCTGTGCGGGGATGACCGCGGTCGGCTTACCGCTCCCCTGCTTGACGGTGTTGAGCTGGTAGGACACCTGCGGCCCCAAGAGCAGCACGTCATAATCGGCGCAGGTCTCCTGATACTCGCCGATACCCACCGCATCGATATCAAGCTCGATGCCGTTTTGCTCCGCGTATTTCTCGAGTTTCTTCATCAGAATGCTTGTAGACAGGCCAGCTGCGCAAACAAGAAGGATCTTCATAAGGGATTCCCTTCGCATTGATTGGTTGGATAGTCGCCGCACGCCGTTAGGCGTTCTTGGCTGCAGTGCGCTCATACAGGCAGATCAGCTCCTGCACGAGCTCCTGAGCAAGCATGGAGCACATGAGGTGGTCCTGAGCATGGACCAGCAACACATCCACCGACAGATGCTCGCCCGCCGCCTCGGTCGAAAGCAGCTGCGTTTGGATGTGGTGAGCCTTGATTCCCGCATCCTTTGACTGCTTCATGAGTTTGGCGGCAGCGTCAAAATCCCCCGCCTTTGCCTTTTCAAGGGCTTCGAAGGCAAGGCTGCGCGCCTCTCCCGCTGCAGCGACCAGCTGAAACGAAACCATCTCGGTTCCCTGATCGTCCATAACGGTCTCCTCTCCCGTGATGTTTGGTTTGTACTTGAATATTCGAAACGCCTATCTCCCACCCGCAATCCTCGAGGTTTATTGCAGGCAGGCAGGGTTTTCGACAAAAGAAGCCTTAAGCCGTATGCGCTTGCACAAGCGCCATCAGCTCATGCCAGGACCGGCGCTCGCGTAAGCGCTCGACCCCCTGGCGGTCCATAAAGATCTCAGCGAGCAGCGAGCTCAAGATCCGCGCCTCGTCGCCGCCCGACCGGGCAAACGACACCATAAAGACGATATCGACCTCATGGCCGTATTCGTCCCAAAGAATGGGATGTTCGAGCAGGCCCACGGTAACAAAGGCCTCGGCGCTCAAAGGATGCATCCCATGGGGCATGGCCACCCCATTGCCAAACGAGGTGGCACTCGCGCTCTCGCGCTCGGCAACCTCTTGGGCAAACTGGGCATCGACACGGCCGCTCTCGACGGCGCGCTCGGAGAGATATCGGAGAACGGCCTGCTTCGACGACGCCTCAACGCGGTTGAAGAACAGGGCACGGCTAAAGAAAGCGCTCAGGGAGTCCGATTGCGCAGCGTCATCACTCAGCACCTTGCGGATAGCGTTGACATCGCTCGTCTCCAAGAAGAAATCGGCCTCGCGGACGGGCACGGGCAACTTGACGTTGAGCGGCACCGTTGTGAACACGTAGTCGATGTGCGAAAAGTCGAGCGTTCCCACGCGGGCGACGTCGCATGTCTCAATCGACTCGATATACATACCAAACTGCTTGCGGTACTGGTGCTCGAGCATA
The DNA here is from genome assembly GCA_900545835.1 of uncultured Collinsella sp. GTDB lineage: Bacteria > Actinomycetota > Coriobacteriia > Coriobacteriales > Coriobacteriaceae > Collinsella. Next base: position 2,539 of record URBB01000039.1, read on the forward strand.
CGGGCGCTTCCCGCTCCCGAGGCGCACACGATCAGGATGCGTTTGCGACGCGGCTGGTCGGCTTGCTGCTCGAGGGCCAGGGCAAATGCCATGGCGATGTAGCCGAGCTCCTCATCAGAGGGCTGGCTGCCAAAATGACGCTCGAGTACCTGCGAGGTGCCGGCCGCCATCGAATAGGCCAACGGAAACCTCGTCTTGATATCGGGCAGCATGGGGTTATCCATATGCATGTGATATTCAAGGCGATAACCCAGAGGGCCAATATGCCGAGCAAGGTTCATGCGAAGTTCAAGATCGCTGCTAAAGTCAAACCTAAACTCATCGTTGACCGCACATACCATCTCGGAAGCGATCTCCCACATCTCGTCCGAGATAACGGCCGAGCCCTTCTCGGGCACGCCCGTGCCCCTGCCGAGCAAATGGATTGCGATAAAGGCAACCTCTTCTCGGGGCATGCTCACGCCCAGGGCATCCTTGATGTTTGCGGCAATCTGGAAAGCCGCAGCGTATTCGTGCGTTCCCTCCAGCTTTAAAACGTCCGATTCTGCAGCCGGGACATAGCAGCCCTGCTCGATGCGGCCAAGAGCGATGTAAAGATGCATGATGAGATTGCGGGATGCCAGCGAGCTCACCGTGACGGGCGAGGCAGTCAGGGCATCGTCCACACATGCGGCGATGGCCCGCAGGCGCTCGGCGAGCTCTGCATCGTCGGTATCGGGCAACACGGGCCTCACCAGTGAGGCCAGACACAGACGCCGTTGCGACTCCCCACCCGCAACGCGGATTCCGTAGCGAGGGCGCTTTTCGAGCGTCAAGTCAAATTGGGCGAGTTTCTGCTCTACCAGACGCATGTCATTGGACAGAGTTCGCGCCGAAACGTAGAGTAAATCCGCATACTCCTCAATCGTCACCCACTGGGACCGCATGAGAAGGTCGTTAAGAAGGAAGGACACACGGCCGTCGCGCGTATCAGGAATGCCCGGATGGGCCAGAGCCGCACCGTCTAGCAAGCGAGCAAGCTCATCTGCACGTGCAACATCGATACGATATTGCCCTTTGCTGCCAACGATGCGTGCAACCCCCGCAAGCTTGTCGTTTGCGCGATGGATATAGTTTCTCACGGCGCGCTCGCTTACCTCGAGACGCTTGGCAAGCACCGCGACAGCGACAGGCTGAGCGTCCTCGATCATATTTACAAGCTGCTTGACGTGAGCATCCATGTCCTCCTCCTTTCCCTGCGTCTAGTCTAACGCGGTAAAGAATGACACTCCACGTCGCGCTCGTTCCGCCAACGCGGAACAGGTTGCGGGGAGTCCAGCTAAACTTATAGGGAGCACGGAGAGAGGGCCCGAAAGCAATGCGTCGGTGTGGGATGCGCCTTCCCAGCCATTGGGCAGTCATTGGGGACAGACTTAAATGAGTGGTCGTTGGGGACAGCCTTTGCGGACGACCGCTCGTGCTGTCGAAAAGGACTGTCCCAAGATACCGGTAGGAAAGGAACGTCCCCAAGTGCCGGGTTGAAACAAAAGCCCCGCAGTCGGAGCGGACTGCGGGGCTCATGAAGAGAGGCTAGTTTGTGGGCGCTTTGCCTGGCGCCCACGAGAGATACAACAGAGTAGAGACTACTCGTGGATGCGGGTACCGGAGAGGCCGGCCATGGTCTCGGCGGCCTTGTCCAGAGCGCCGATGATGCAGGTGCGGCCCTTGCGGGAACGGGCGAACTTGATAGCAGCGCGGACCTTGGGCTCCATGGAACCCTTGCCGAACTGACCCTCGTCGGCCAGGCGCTCGGCCTCGTCGGCGGTGAGGTCCTCGAGCTCCTCCTGGTTGGGCTTGCCAAAGTTGATGGCGACATGCTCAACGGCGGTCAGCAGGAACAGGACGTCGGCATCACAGTCCTCGGCCAGCAGCTCGCCGCCCAGGTCCTTGTCGATGACAGCGGGAACACCCTTGTAGCAGCCCTTGTTCTCGTAGTCGCGGACGACGGGGATGCCGCCGCCACCGCAGGCGATGACGATGAACTCGTTGTCGAGCAGGTTGAGGATGGAGTCAGCCTCGACGATCTTCTTGGGATCGGGGGAAGCGACGACGCGACGCCAGCCGCGGCCGGAATCCTCGACAAAGACCTTGGAGGGATCCTCGGCCATGAACTCCTTGGCCTGCTCCTCGGTGTAGAAGGGGCCGATCGGCTTGGTCGGGTTCTTGAACGCGGGATCGTCGGGATCACACTCGATCTGGGTGACGACGGTGGCGGCGTGCCAACGCTTATAGCGCTTGTGCATCTCGCGACCGATGCCCTGCTGCAGGTGATAGCCAATGTAGCCCTGGGACATTGCGCCGCACTCGGGCAGCGGCATCTCGGGGGTGCCGATGGCGTCGTGGGCAGCGGCAAAGGCGTTCTGGATCATGCCGACCTGCGGGCCATTGCCGTGGGTGATGATGATCTCGTTGCCCTGCTCGATGAGGCCGAGGAGGGCATGGGCGGTGTTGCTCACGGCCTCGATCTGCTCGACGGGGTTGTTGCCGAGGGCGTTGCCGCCAAGGGCGACGACAATACGATCGGGCTTGCCAAGAGGCTTAGACATTGCTGGAATCCTTTCTGTAAAAGGCCTACAACCCATTAATAACCCGCGTCCGTGCGATACGCGAGTTTATTAAGGTTTATATTCTCTTTATCGCTCATTTTATTCATTTTGAAAATAGCGGAACGGTGAACGGTCGTTTTTATCCGCTCAGCGTACAGAACCCCAGCTCAAGCATATCTACGCCATTTACGTGCAACTTTATTTTAATAGAGCAGGGATTAGACCAGATTATGCAAACTATATCTCTGCTAAACACAAAACGGACAGCGCAATATCTTACTCGCACTATACGAGATTCTATGCACATATAAGTCGAGTATGCACCCCTGCAAAAACAAGGAGCTTTTCATCCATCAATAAGAATAACGGTCGCTCTGCGTCATACCGCAAACGCGTGATGGCGGTGCGCAGGGTCGGCATATGGCTAAGAAAAATGAAATTCGATATTGTGCTAACGTTTGCAGCATGATACTTTAGCGAAGAACAGTACGGGCTGGGGCGACAGACACCTGTCGTGAAGTTTGGGTTCGGCGACCCCGTAGCTGTCTTCTCCTTTATCCGCCAGCGAACCCCTTGAGCGACGGATTGAGGAGGTCCTTACTATGACAAAAATGCTCAAGATCACGCTGAATGGCGAGACGTTTCTCGCCGATATGCTCTGGGACAAGGCTCCCGAAGCATGCAAGCTGTTCGAATCGTCCTGTCCGGTCGAGTCACGTATCTTTTCGGCTAAGATCTGCGATGCCGAGGTAACCTATCCCGTTTCGGGTCCCATCGCCAACTACGAGCACATCGAGAACCCCGTCTTTCACGAGCCCGCCGGTGCGGTGAGCTGGTATGGCGGATGGTCGTCAATCTGCATCTTCTTTGACGTCTGTGAGCCGTTTGGCACCTGCAACATGTTCGCCCGCATCTGCGAAGCAGACCGTGAGCGTTTTGCCATTGCTTGCCGCAATGTCTGGGACAACCAGGGCATGTACATTAAAAACGAAATCGTCGAGATCGAAGCGGAGGCCTAAAGATGATGGATATCAACACCCTGCTCACGCTCAACCTTGCCGAGTACACCACTGCACTTGAGGCCCTCGCCGATCAAATGATGCTCGAGGAGCCCCGCGACATCGACTACATGCGCCGTCGCAAGCTCGACACCGGCCGCGAGTTCGCAGTCTGGAACTTCACCGTCGGCTACTGCATGAACGCGGCCGACGCCCTCTCCCTCCTGCGAGCCCAGGCAACCGAAAACGTCAACGGCGACACCGCCGACTTAGCAACCCTCAACAACAGCGCCACACGCCTATGCGACTGGTTCTCGGGCGCCTTCGACGTTACCGGCAAGATGGACGATACGACCGCCATCCTTGCTCGCAGCCGCGACCTCTACGCCCAGGTAGAGACTCACGATCAGTTTGCCGCTCTCACCCGCGCCACCGAGCGCTATCTGGTACAGCTGCAGTTTTGGGTCGATCGCCAGATTCCCTGGCCGGCCATCAGCGACCTGGTCCACGGCTACCGTCTGCGCACCGAAACCGGCGAGACAAGGTAAGCCAAGCAAGTAGCGCCAACAACGTCCCGCTGCGGAACCAAAATTAGTAATCAGAGGGCTGGAGACGCCAACAACAGCGTCCCCAGCCCTCTCCATAGTGCTGCGCGTTTCGCGCCATAGGCGCGAAAAAGCAAAGGGATAAGACTCCGCAACAACCGCGTCCCCCATCCATCCCCAAAGTGGCGCGAGGTTTCGCGGCAAAGCCGCGAAACAGCGAAGGGGACAAATGGCCCCCACAACCACGTCCTTCATCAGCCCACACAATCCGAGGACGTAGTCGTAGCAGGATCTGAGGGCTGACCTTCGCGGACACTCCGCAGGACGAAAGAACCCCCGCCGCACGTAGTGCGCAGCGGGGGTTCTTTCATGTCCGAGGACGTCCGCGAAGGTTAGCCCTCAGATCCTGCGGTGGGAGACCTAGGCCTCGTTGTACACCGTCTTGAGCTTCAGCAGGTGCTGATAGCGGTCCATAGCGGCCTGCTCATTCTCCTTGAAGAGCTCCTCGGCGCGCTCGGGGAAGGAACGCGTCAGCGAAGCGTAACGGGCCTCGTTCATCAGGAACTCCTGATAACCGCCCGCGGGCTCCTTGGAATCGAGCGAGAACTTCTTACCGGCAGCAGCCTCGGGGTTGAAGCGGAAGAGGTTCCAGTAACCGCACTCGACAGCCTTCTTCATCTCGGCCTGGCAGTTCTGCATGCCACCCTTCTTGATGGAGTGCATCTCGCAGGGACTGTAGCCGATGATGAGGGACGGGCCGTCGTAGGCCTCGGCCTCGTGGATGGCCTTGAGGGTCTGAGCCGGGTTGGCGCCCATGGCGACCTGCGCCACGTAAACGTAGCCGTAGCTCATGGCGATCTCGGCCAGGGACTTCTTCTTGGTCACCTTACCGGCAGCGGCGAACTGAGCGACCTGGCCCAGGTTCGAGGCCTTGGAGGCCTGACCGCCGGTGTTGGAGTAGACCTCGGTGTCGAAGACGAAGACGTTGACGTTGTGGCCGGAAGCCAAGACGTGGTCCAGGCCACCGAAGCCGATGTCGTAGGCCCAGCCGTCGCCGCCGAAAATCCAGAAGGACTTCTTGGTGAGGTAAGCCTTGTCGGCGAGGATCGCCTTGGAAGCGTCGCAGCCGCACTTCTCGAGCTCGGCAACGTAGGCAGCAGCAGCGGTCTTGGAGGCCTCGGCGTCGTTGACGGAGTCGATCCAAGCCTGGCCGGCAGCCTTGAGCTCATCGGACGGACCATCGGCAGCGATGATGTCCTGGGTAGCGGCGATCAGCTTCTTCTGGACGGCCTCATAACCGACGGCCATGCCCAGACCGTGCTCGGCATTGTCCTCGAACAGGGAGTTGTTCCACGCCGGGCCGTGACCGTCCTTGTCCTTGCAGTAAGGAGCGGTGGCAGCGGGGTTGCCCCAAATGGAGGAGCAGCCGGTGGCGTTGGAGATGAACATGCGGTCGCCGGCAACCTGGGTCACCAGACGTGCATAGGCGGTCTCGGCGCAGCCGGCGCAGGAGCCGGAGAACTCCAGGTAGGGCTGCTTAAACTGGCTGCCCTTGACGTTGGCCGCGATGAGTTCCTTCTTCTCGGAGACGTTCTCGACCATGTAGTCCCAAACGGGCTGCTGGTCCATCTCCTGCTCGGTGGGAACCATCTCGAGGGCACCCTTGGGGCAGACCTTGACGCAGTTGGTGCAGCCCATGCAGTCGAGCGGGGACACGGCCATGGTGAACTTCATGCCCTTGGCCTTGGGGCCCATGGCGTCGAGCGTGCGGGTAGCCTCGGGCGCGGCGGCAGCCTCGTCCTCGGTCATCGCGAACGGACGGATGGTGGCATGCGGGCACACATAGGCGCACTGGTTGCACTGGATGCACTTGGTCTCGTCCCAGTGGGGAACGACCACAGCGACGCCGCGCTTCTCGTATGCGGAGGCGCCCAGCTCAAACTGGCCGTCGGCGCAATCGACGAAGGCGGAAACAGGCAGGCTGTCGCCGTCCATGCGATCGATGGGCTCGAGCAGGTTCTTGACCTGCTGGGCGATAGCGGACTTGGTCTCCTCGGAAAGCTCGACGGGAGCGGCATCCTCGGCGGTAGCCCAGTCGGCCGGAACCTCGAACTTACGGAAGGCGGTAGCGCCGGCATCGATGGCCTTGTGGTTGGCGTCGACGATAGCCTGGCCCTTCTTCATGTAGGACTTGGTAGCCGCGTCCTTCATGTACTGTAGGGCGTCCTCGGCGGGCAGGACCTTGGCCAGCGCGAAGAAGGCGGACTGGAGCACCGTGTTGGTGCGCTTGCCCATGCCGACCTTGGCGGCCAGGTCGATAGCGTCGATCAGGTAGACGTTGACGTTGTTGTTCGCGATGTAGCGCTTGGCCACGGCGGGCATGTGCTCGGCGAACTCCTCGTCGCTCCACTGGCAGTTGACCAGGAAGGTGCCGCCCGGCTTGACGTCGCGGACCATCTTGAAGCCCTTAACGATGTAGCTGGGGTTGTGGCAGGCGACAAAGTCGGCCTTGGTCACGTAGTACGGCGAACGGATCGGAGAATCACCAAAGCGCAGGTGCGAGACGGTGACGCCGCCGGTCTTCTTGGAGTCGTACTGGAAGTAGGCCTGGACGTACTTGTCGGTGTGGTCGCCGATGATCTTGATCGAGTTCTTGTTGGCGCCGACGGTACCGTCGCCACCCAGACCCCAGAACTTGCACTCGATGGTGCCGGGGGCTGCGGTGTTGGGCGCATCCTCGGCCTCGGGCAGGCTCAGGTTGGTCACGTCATCGACAATGCCGATGGTGAACTCGCGCTTGGGCTCGTCCTTCTTGAGCTCCTCGAAGACAGCGAACGCGGACGCGGGAGGCGTGTCCTTGCTGCCCAGGCCGTAACGGCCGCCGACGACCTTGATGCCCGTCTTGCCGGCCTCGTAGAGAGCGGAGACGACGTCCTGGTAGAGCGGCTCGCCGATGGAACCCGGCTCCTTGGTGCGGTCCATGACGGCGATCTTCTGGACGGTCTCGGGGAGAACGTCGACGAAGTGCTTGATGGAGAACGGACGGAACAGACGAACCTTGACCAGGCCGACCTTCTCGCCGTGAGCGTTGAGGTAGTCGATGACTTCCTCGAGCACGTCGCAGAAGGAGCCCATGCACACGACGACGCGGTCGGCATCGGGAGCGCCGTAGTAGTTGAACAGGCCGTAATCGGTGCCGAGTTTCTCGTTGATCTTCTTCATGTAGCCCTCGACGACGGCGGGAAGCTCGTCGTAGACCTTGTTGCAGGCCTCGCGGTTCTGGAAGAAGATGTCGCCGTTCTCGTGGCTGCCGCGGGTGTGCGGGTGCTCAGGGTTGAGCGCGTGGTCGCGGAAAGCCTGGACGGCGTCCATGTCGCACATCTCGGCCAGATCCTTGTAGTCCCACATGGCGACCTTCTGGATCTCGTGGCTGGTGCGGAAGCCGTCGAAGAAGTTAAGGAACGGGGTCTTACCCTCGATGGCGGCAAGGTGAGCCACCGGCGAGAGGTCCATGACCTCCTGGACGTTGCCCTCGGCGAGCATGGCGAAGCCGGTCTGACGACAGGCCATGACGTCGGAGTGATCGCCAAAAATGTTCAGGGCGTGGGAAGCGACGCAACGCGCGGAGACGTGGAAGACGCCCGGGAGCTGCTCGCCCGCGATCTTGTACATGTTCGGGATCATCAGGAGCAGACCCTGAGAAGCCGTGTAGGTGGTGGTCAGAGCACCGGCGCCCAGCGAACCGTGAACGGTACCGGCTGCACCTGCCTCGGACTCCATCTCGACGACCTTGACCGGGGTGCCGAAGATATTCTTGCGACCCTGGGCCGCCCACTGGTCGACATGGTCGGCCATCGGGCTGGACGGCGTAATGGGATAGATTCCCGCTACCTCGGTGTACGCATACGAAACATATGCGGCCGCCTCGTTGCCGTCCATAGACTTAAACTTACGCGCCATATACCCCTCTCCTCTCATATAGGTATACAGGCCCCGGCGATCGCCGGGATGTTGGCGTGATGGGATTTACGCTGTTGCTTCCAATCATCTGGCAGGCAGGCTCAGCAGCAGGTACGTGGCGTGGAGAGAAGGCATGCCGAGGCGAGGAGGGCTGCACGCGCTCCACAAGCCCAGCTACCCGTCTTGCACATGACCGAGCGCCGCAAAGGCCGCATGCCGGATGCTCCCGGGCACGCCCCGGCGATGGGAAGCGCCCGCAACGGAAATCCGCATGCGGGTTTATTGTACCCCGCCGTCAAGTGTAATTTCGGCAAATATAGGCGGGCGGTAAAGGTTTACCCCGACTGACCGCCAAGGGGCGAAATGGCCCCTCGTCCCAAGCGGCCGGCCCTGGCGCGCCAAGGAGTGTCCCCAAGTGCCGGCAGAAAAGGAACGTCCCTAACTGCCGGCTAGAGGGCACCGAAGAGAATGGCGTAGGTAGTGGATTCGCCGAGCTTGAGCTCGTCGCCGGGATTGAGTTGGGCGGAACGGCCGGGCTCGACCTGAATGCAGACGCGCGTGGCCCCGTTTACCACCACGGTTCCGTTGGTGGACGACAAGTCCTCGACGTGCCAGATTTTTTGAGCATCGCACCAGATATGGGCATGGCGGGCCGAGACATCGTCGCCGACGTCGGTAATATCGCCCTCACCAGTGGCCAGCGCGCCAATCTCAACACCCTGCTCACTCGGCTGAATCCAGCGCGGGGCGCTCACGACAAAACTGTTTTGTACGCGCAGCAAGCCCAAGGGGTGCGCCGGGGCGGGTTCGCGTTCGCCCGCGGTCATCGACATGCCAAGCGAACGCGGCGTGGAGGTGCCTCCGCCACAGGTCGCGTGCGCGTAGTCGATGGCATAGTTCACCGAGGACCGCACATCCGCCGAACAACCGACAGCGACAAACAGCACCAGCACGGCCTCGGCGCGCTCGGCGGGCATGAGTTCCGCCGCCTGGGACAGGCGATCGAGCGCGTTGCGATAGAGATTCGTGTCCTGGTGGCACTCTTCGAGCGCGCGTACCATCGGTTCACCTGCAGGACCGCACACCATATTGATCACAGCCGTGGAGTCCATGGGATTTCGCTGGCGCAGGGCCAGTTGCGACATAATACGCGCAGCCGAGGTACCGTATTCGGCAAAGTAGCGCTGCTGAAGCGTGCCGACCGGCGCGCGAACGATAAAGCGGGAAACCCAAGAGCGATCGGCGGCTCGGCTCTGCGGGCTGCGGCCGTCGGCGAGCGGACGGGACGAAAGCACCAAGCCGCACAGCTCGATATGGCTCAGATGCGCCGCGCGCTTAAAGATGTCAAACATGGCCCCGCATGGGGTGAGCTCAACTTGAGATGCCATGACCTAGGCCTCCTTAGTCGTAGAAATAGAATCGGACGATACTTCGACAGGTCCGCCAAAAGTACGGGCAGCTGCGGCTCCACCGGCAAGCGGAGTCGCCATCTGGGCTTTTGTGCGTCGTGGTGCCGAAACGGGAAGTTCAAAGGCAAAGCCCATCGCAAGCAAAAACCACGTAAGCGTATAGGTTGCAACCAGAGCGGCAACAAGGCCGCCCATCACGGCGCGTTGGGAAAATACGCTACATGCAGCCACAACCAGTACTGGAACCTCGCAGGCAGAAAGCGCAAGCACACCCTGCAGGAAGCCCGAGCGCCGATCGCGCGCAAGCGCCCCCGCGGCAACGCCGGCTATGCCTGGCAGCGCCAACGCCAGTGCGGCAATAATACCCGGTAGCGACCCAGACCACACGAGCGATCCCAAAGTCGCCGTCACGCGAGCGCCCGACGCCAGCAGCGCGGCCGAAACCACGATCACAGCCCAAACCACGCCACAGACGACCGTCGCGCCGACCATCAGCGCGCGACGAACCGCGCGGCCAGACGCATCCATGGGGCACGGCGTGAGCGGCTCGCCGCGGAGCGAACGACCGACATTTTGCGCATAGTGGTCACAAAACGCTGAGAGCGCCGCCTCGACCGCCGCCGGCTCGGGACGATCTTTTTGATGGCTGGACAGACAGGCCATCACCACGTCGAACAGCTGGGCATCGACAAACGCCAGCGCATCGCGTAGCTCTTCGGAATCCGGCTCAAGCCCTAGCTGCTGGGCCTGCTCGGCCGCGGCGAGCGCCACATCGGGCTCACGACGAAGCAGCTGAGTCAAATCACAACCGGGCGCATGGGCACCAATGGGATAGTCGGGCCGCGTGTCCATCTTGAGACGGTAGGGGCTCGCGATGTCGCGCGTCTTTTTGCGCGAACCCGAGGTGCCCGAAGTGCTCGGCGCGGCTTCGTATGGCGCGACGCCGGCAATGAGCTCGTAAACCGTGCTTGCCGCGGCATAGACGTCAATCGCCGGCGACATACGCAAAGCGCGCAGGTCGGGAATATCGTCGGTGAGCATCTCGGGCGGGGCATAGGCAACCGTCGCGCGACGCAGCGTGGCATAGCGCTCGGTAAAGGATGCCTTGCCGCCGGTACCGGCCACGGCCGACGCAGGCTCAAGCGCCAGCGACGAGCCAAAGTCGATCAGGCACAGGTCAAAGGTGCCCTCGGCAAGCTGCCGGTCAAGCGGTAGACGCGCCGTACGCACCATAATATTAGCGGGCGAGATATCGCGATGGACAAAGCCCTCGCCCACCAGACTCATACGGCAGAGCAGATCGAACAGGTCGCGACCCAGACGCGCCGCCACAAGCGGCGACAGGCGTCCGGCATCGTCCACGGCAAGTCGCGAACGCAAGCGGGCGAGCGTCTCGCCCTCGACCCATTCCATGACAATTGCAGGCACACCGTCGACCTCGCCCCAGCCATAGAGGCGGGGAAAGCCCTTAAGGCCCGAAAGGGCGCGATGGCATTCGTATTCCTCGCGAAATGCCGCTTTGAACTTGGCGACCAGCGACTCATGGGCGGCATCGTCGTCAAACTCATCGCGCGTCGGCAAGATGAGCTGTTTGAGTGCTACGTCCTCGCCTTGGGCGTTGACAGCACGCGTCACGCGGCCGATACCGCCACGGCGCATGGTGGCATCGTCGGCAAACAGCATCGTAAAACGACGCAGATAGGCAGGCAGTTCGTCCTGACCGAGCGCAATGGCCGGCTCAAACCCGTCGACACGCGCCAGGCGCAGGCCGACCATGGGATCGCGACCGAGCGATTGTGGTGTGGTGGATGCAAGATCGGTCATCATAGGGCAAGCGCCGCCACGTTATTGTTGAAGTTACCGAGCGCGACGTCATCATCGCCGTAATGGCCGACCCATTGACATAGGTTGGTGTAACAGCCCCACAGATTGGCATACTGCTGATACCACCTTGACCGGGGCGAGAATGTCTGACGACCGAACTCGGCTCGAATGACAAACATCTCCCCGACCAGGCTGTCGCACGGCCTGGGATCTCCCGTAGAGTTATAGGTCGAGACCACGTCATTGGCACGAGAAACATAGCCGTCGAGCATGTTGTACTTGGTCACAAGCCAACTGTGAATGCTCTCTTCTTCAGCAGCGGAAAGGCCACCGGAGTTTGTATCGTTGTCAGTGTTGCCGCCCGTCGAGCCGCCGTTTCCAGACCCTCCGGTAGAGGAACCCGACCCAGAGCCGCCGCCCGAACTCGATGAATCCGAGCCGGAGCCAGAAGTATCCGAGCTACCGGGCTTTCCGGACTGCTGGGCGTCCTGCCCCTTCTGCTGCTCGACCTTATTCACCGTTGCCGCCACGCTATTGTTGGACAACCGATCGATGATCTTGGTGTTGGTGAGCACGATGGTTTTGCCATTGGAAAGCGTGACTTCGTTGTCCGGGACCTCGGCGCCGTCCGCATCGTCGGTGCCAAACACAATATGCCCGACCACACTTGCCCAAGCATATCCAGTCGTGGTGCCCAGATCGCTTTTGACCTCATGCCCCACGCGCGGTTCGCGTGCGGCATGCGCCTGCATCATGGACGGCACGGTCATGCCATAGGCAGAAACGCCAGCTATGACCAGCACCAGCGAGCACGACAGCAGCACGTACGCCCGCGGCGCCAAGCCCAGTCGGCGTCGTATGCGCACCGCGGCGCCACGCTTTGTCTGAGTGCCACCGGGCCGCATGCGTTCTCCTCCAACAAAAACACGCCGCTCGGGAGCGGCGCATTCATTCGAATCCATATCTGAGTGTATCAGCGAACCAAAAAGGTTGCGCAACGAATGGACAAATTAAGGATGCGAGCGGAAGCATCCATGCGATAAGCGGATACGAAGCATCTTTGTTGCACAACAAACTCACAGTCGCACGGGGAAATTATGACTACCCCGTGCGTCGCGAGGAAAACATACGGCAGGAGCAGGCTCGCCACCTAAATCGCGCGGCGGGCCTCGATGGCGCGGCCAAGCGTAAGCTCGTCGGCATACTCCAAGTCGCCGCCCACGGGAAGGCCGCTTGCCAGACGCGATACCTCGACGCCCAACGGCTTGATGGTACGGGCCAGATAGCTCGCCGTGGTCTCGCCCTCGATGTTGGGGTTGGTGGCGATGATGACCTCATGGATATCCTCGTGACCCAGACGCGCCAGCAGCTCACGGATGTGCAACTGCTCGGGACCAATCTTGTCCATGGGGCTGATCACGCCGCCCAGCACATGGTACAGGCCATGGTAGCTGCCCGTGCGCTCGATTGCCTGGACGTCGCGCGGCTCGCCCACCACGCAAATACGAGTGGTATCGCGCATCGGGTCCTGGCAGATGGAGCACTCGTCGGCCGTGGCGTAGTTAAAGCAACGGCTGCAAAAGTGGACCTCCTGCTTGACCTCCAGGATGGCCTCGGCCAGGCGGCGGGCCTCCTCGGCATCGGCCTCGAGCAGGTAATAGGCGATGCGCTGGGCCGACTTGGGACCAATGCCCGGCAGACGGCCCAGCTCATCGAGCAGTTTTTGCAGACTGTGATTCGCACTCATATATATGCGTGTCTTAGAACGGCATGCCCGGGATGTTGAGGCCGCCGGTGATGGCGCCCATCTGCTTGTTGGCGAGCTCGTTGACGCCGCGGACGGCCTCGTTGACGGCAGCCATGATCATGTCCTGCAGCATATCGACGTCCTCGGGATCGAGGGCATCGGGATCGATGGTGAGGTTGACGAGCTCCATCTCGCCGTTAACGGTCACCTTGACCATGCCGCCGCCGGCAGAGGCGTCGACGGTCTGGGACTTGAGATTCTCCTGCGCGGCGGCAAGCTGCTCCTGCATCTTGCGAGCCTGCTTCATCATCTGCTGCATGTTCATACCGGCCACGATGGCTCCTTTACGTGCGGCCGCGCGACAAGCTGCAAGGGCAGCCGGAGCACGGCGGGACTTTCAAACTCAAAAATCGTACCACGGCGCGGGACCAGCGAGCGGGGCGGACGTGTTCCCTCAGTCGATATACATGTCCTGGAGTGCAAGCCGCACCCATAGATTATGCAAAGTTGAATAATTCGCATCTGCATAATATTGAAAGCTAAATCTCGTAGAGCCGGAATCCGACATTTAATGCGTACCACTAAATGGCTAAATGCCGAGCCACTACTCGAGGCGGCGCTCATGACGGCAGGGTATAATTTGATTGCCATAGATAGCAATTTGGAGGTGCCCCATGAATGCCCCCGACGCGCTCCAAAACATCCGCTCAAAACACCCCGTCGCATATGTGGTTCTCTATCTCTTTGTCGGCTGGGCATTGCTGGTTATCATCACCCATGCCATAGCTTTTGGAGCAGAACTGCTGATAGCCAGCTCGGACCAGCCCATCGTCAAATGGGAGACGACCGATGAGTGCACCGACGGAACCCGAACCGTTTACTACAACAGCCCGTCCCTCTACCAAGAGTTCAAGGTCAAGATAAAGGACTTCAAGATTGTCGATGCCGAGCCAGGCGTTTATTCGGCAATCGGAGCAACCGTCGACGCCGAGCAAGTCGAGCACACAGACAGCCATGCGACGTATCGTATCGACCTCAACATCCTAGGCCGGCCGTCGCGCACCTGTCTGCTCGAATGCGATATACGCGGCACCACACTACACATGTCCGAAATACAAATGCGCCCGGGCAAGGGGTTCTCTTCTTGAGCAGTATACCCGCCCGTACGGCTACTCCACCGGTTTGAAGATGGTGGCCTGACCGAAGACGCTGCGGATGAGGTCTTTGGCCTCGTCCTCGGTCTGCGGGATGCTCGGGGCTGCGCCCTGGTGGCCGAAGGGGCTGCCGGCGCCGGGGTTGGACTCCCAGGGAGCTGCAGGAGCGTCCTCCTCTTTGGAGGCAGCTACAGCGGACTTGGGCGCGGGCGTCGCACCCGGCACGTCGAACGGAGGCAGATCGTCCCCGCTCGCATCGCCAGCGAAGCCGCCGACCATAGCGTCGTCGTAGGGCACCTGCTCGGATTCCCACGGCGCGGACTGCGCGACAGGCTGGGCCCTGTCTCTTATACACATCTCCGAGCCCACGAGACCGGAGCC
>URBB01000040.1 GCA_900545835.1 uncultured Collinsella sp.
GGCAGCGTCAGATGTGTATAAGAGACAGCTCAAGGATGATGGGGGTGGCGCGGCGATGAGGCGACGCCGACAGTCTGCCGTATATAGTCCGGGTGGATGCGGGTGCGGTTTGCTGCTGCTTCCGGTCATCGCTGTGGGCATTGGCGTGATGTTTGTGCTTGCTGGGCTGGCTACGGCGGCACTCGTACTGTTTATCACTGCTATCGGCGTGACGATTTGGCTTTATCGCAGTCGTGAGCAGCGCCGCGCCGACGGTAAGACCAATGTAGGATGGATTGCCTTTTTGGTCATCGCCTACCTGCTGAGCATCAGCTATTTGGCCTTCTTTATTCTGTTGCTTGTGAGCACCTTTACCGGGGAATCCGTCACGGTGGGTTGATGCACTGCCAACAGACGGTTGCGCAAAGTGCGTTTGCTCGGCGTTTGGATAACTGCATTGGCCGTTTACCGCAGCCTTAGCTCTCAGCTAATGAATTCAAGTTTAATCCTTCCTACGATGTGCTGTGTGCCGGCGCGGTAGCCGGATCGTAGGAAGGATGCATAATGAAAAAGCTCGAAAACAAAGTGCTGCTGAGCCGTCGCGCTGCACTTGGCGCATTCGCCACCGTCGCCTTGGGCACTGCCGGTCTTCTTGCCGGTTGTGGTAGCGATGAGGCGACCGTCACCGAGGACGCTGGCGATGGCGACAAGAAGGAAGAGGCGAAGAAGGAAGAGCAGCCTACGACTGACCTGGCGGTTGGTGCGACGGTGACCACGGCTGCCGGTCTTTCCGTCGTTGTCGATTCCGTCCAGCCCGGCCTCACAAATTATGACGGTTCGATCATGACGGGCATTCACGTCACGTACGTTAACAATGGCGATGAGGGCGCAGATTACAATATCTACGACTGGAAGGGCGAGGACGCCAACGGCGCTCAACAGAATCAGGGTTACTACAGCGAGGGCTCCGATGAACTGCAGTCTGGTACCCTTGCCGCCGGTGGCTCCGTGGCGGGCAATATCTACTTTGATGGCGATATCAAGAAGGCACTGTATTTTGCCAACATGTTTGATAAGTCTGCCACTGCAAGCTGGGTGCTGGCCTAGCATGTCGCTACCGTTGCGCCGTATGGGAGGTGAAGTCGTATGCCCGATAAAAAGCTGACCGAGGAGTTGCTCAATGAGCTTCTCGACGCGCCGAACATCGATGGCTATATCAAAGAGCACGACTTTGCCGCCCCGTCGCTTTCGGACTACCTGAAGCAGCTACTGCAGGAAAAGGGCTTGGAGCGCTCGCGCGTGGTTCGTATGGCCGATCTCAATGAGACCTTTGGCTATCAGATCTTTACCGGTGCGCGGCATCCGAGCCGCAATAAGGTGCTGCAGATTGCCTTTGCGATGGCGCTGACGCTCAAAGAAACCAACCGTGCGCTGACGGCTGCCGAGGTAAGCGTCCTTAACTGCATGGACCGCCGCGATGCGATTATCATTTTTTGCATCGATCGCGGGTGCAGCCTCCAAAAGGTCAACGAGGAGCTGTATCGCTTTGGCGAGGAGACGGTGAGTTAGCGGCTGATATCTGAGCCGGCGGAGCTGCCGAACAACGATGCAAACGAACGGGGCGCAGATGCCATGGGGTGTCTGCGCCCTGCGCTATGATGGAGGCTATGGATACTCAGAGCCCAACATATTCCGATGACGAGCTGACCGCAGCGATTGCCGAGCACCTGGCGTCGCTCGATCGCGACGACAGCTATCGCGTGGAGCGTGTACTTAAGCGCTCGTCCGTTGAAACAACCGAGCTCGTGTACTTTGAAGGAACCGGCGGTGGTTCGCTCGGTCCCTTTGTTCGTAAACGCATCGATGCTTCGGCTCAAATCGGCGGGGCATACGAGCGTCTGTTTGCCGCTCAGCGGGCAGGCAGGCGTTTTGAGCACCTGCCCAGAATCGTCGATTGTCGTCGTGTGGGCGACGAGCTCAACGTGGTTATGGAATACATCGAAGGGGAGACACTCGGGGCGCTGGTGGACCGTCTGGGAGCCACCCCCGATTATGCGCGTGAATTGTATCCTGCCCTATGCGATGCCGTGGGCGAGCTCCACGCCGGTTTTGCAATAGCGGGGGAGACGTCGGCGCCGGTGATCCATCGCGACCTCAAGCCGTCGAATATCATCGTGACAGGTGCCAACTATACGCCTGATGACGGCCTGACATTTTCATCGCTGGTGATTATCGACCTGGGGATCGCGCGCGTATGGCGCGATGGCGCCGATGCTGACACCGTCAAGTTTGGCACGCGACCCTATGCGCCGCCCGAGCAGTATGGGTTTGGGCAGACGAGTGTGCGCAGCGATGTCTACGCACTTGGGGCCCTGTTGTTCTTTTGCTTGACGGGAGTCGACCCTAAACCAGGGCTCGACATGCGCGAGCAATGCGAGGCGCGCGGTATTCCCACTCCACTTTCCGATGCCGTCTGCATGTCGATGGCGCTCGATCCGGCCAAGCGTTTTGCGAGTGCGGAAGCATTGGGACGGGCGACGCGCGCGGCATACGATCTAAGTCGCCCCGTGCGGCCTCCTGCGCCTGTGCTTGTCCGTACTCCGGCCTCGGAGACGGTGTTGACGCCCCAAGGGCTCCAGAACCCCACAGGGCTTCCTAGGCCTGCCGCCTCCACTGCATGCGGTCTGCTCTCTCGCGTTCCGGAGTCTCTGGGGCGCATTTGGAATACGCTCGTCTTCTTCTCGCTGCTTGTGTTCTTTGCCGGAAGTCACTTTGCCGTCTTTCACCCCACGGGAGCAAACCAAAGCTACCCGACGTGGCTTCTCATAATCGAGTATTTTTTCTTTGTCGATGGCCTTATGGTGCTTATGCATTTTGCGCTATTCGACAAGCGTCGTCTTCGTCGGCGATTCGCACTGCTCGACAGCTATCGCGGCAAGAAACTCGCGAAACTCTGGCTCAAGGCATTGGGTGTGCTGCTCCTATGCATGATCGTCATAGTCGCGGTTGCCAATGCGACCGGCGTCGTCGATACCTCCGCTACCTAAAAGAAAAGGGCCCCATTGGGGCCCTTTGCAGTTGCACTTAGATGCGGTTCATCTGAGCGGCGACTTTGTTGTACCAGTCCTGCCACGTGGGCGGGCAGTACTTTTTGGCTGCTGCCGGGGTAAGGGTGGAGCCGTAGTTGGCGCCCAGATAGGCAACGTGAGCGGAGATGCCCTCGCTCCAGCTACCAAAGCTGCGCCAACCGCCGCCACGGGCACTCCAGCCCCAGGCGTTGTAAGAATTGGCGCAATAAGCGCCCTTGGTGCTCTCGATGCAGGCGATGGCGGGGGACCAACGGGGGTCGACACCGGTATTCCAAGCGGCGACGGCAAAGTTATAGCCCTGGCCTGCCATGGGGGAGCCGGCGAGATAATTGTCGATGCGGCTCGTCCACTCATTAATGAACGAATCGTAATCGGAGCTACCGGTATTGGCGTTGTTCACCGTGGTGTCGATGGTGGTGTTGGTGTTGGTGGCCTGGCTGCTGGAATTGCTGCCGCTTACGCCCTCGCCCGAGAGCTTCTCGGCGGCAGCGGCCTTATCGGCCTCAAGCTTGGCAAGCTCGGCGGCATTTTCCTGCTCGGCTTTTGCCTGTGCCTCGCTGCGGAGCAGCTGGGCCTGCGCCAGCGCATCCTCGGCGTTTTTCTGCTCTGCCTCAAGCTGAGACTTGGCCTGCTGGAGCTCAGCCTTGTTCTGCTCGAGTTCGGTTTGCATGTTATTGAGCTGTTCGATCTCGTCGACGCTCGAGCTCGTGATCTGGTTGGTGTATTTGCAGGTCGTGATGAACTCACCCAGGCTCTGCGCGTTGACCAGGAAGCTCACGATGGGATTGGTGCCCTTCTGATACTTGTACAGATCGCGCATGGCGGAGCTTGCCTTGGCCTGCTGCTCGGGAAGCTTAGCCTCGATTTCCTCGATGCTTGCCTCATTGGAGTCAATCTGCTTTTGCAGGTCATCGAGCTTGGTGCGGGCGTCGTTGTAGGCGCTCGTGGCGGCTTCGATCTTCTGCTGGGCTGCGGAAAGCTGGTCCTGCGTTGCCTGCGAGGCGGCATACGCCGCAACGGGGGAGAGCATCGGCGTGGCCGTCAGCGCAACGGCGAGCGCGGCGCTCGTGATGATACGAGCCGGCGTCGACGCAATGAGCGCTGCGGTGCGATGATTCGAATGCTGCATCCAGTCCCTCTGCAATCAATCGTAGGTTATGGTTCGAACGGTATTCTACTACTGCTTTCGACCTCAACTTGAACCTTAAAGGTCCCAAAGGGTCAAGTTGAACTTGAGGCTTTGGCTTTGACCTGCAGTTATGACGAATTGTTGAGAAACCATAGAGTTCAACTTTAACGTTACAGAGCCCTGTTTGAGAGGAGTTTTGGGCTGTAAAAGCCATCTCAACGTGGGGTTTTATAACTACAGCGTGCCCTTCTGGCGAGCCTGCTCAATCTCTTCGAGGGCTTCGGCGGGGGTGAACGAACAGGTGCCGTCGCCGAGTTTGATTACCTGGATATCGTCGCCGGCGTAGACCTCTCCGCCCTTTAGTACCACGCCAAAAACGCCCTCGTGGGGAAAGATGCAGTCGCCAGCGAGATAGTAGATAGCACAGCGTGTGTGGCAGACCTTGCCGATTTGGCTGATTTCGACAAGCACCTCGCTGCCAAGCTTGAGCTGCGTGCCCAAGGGGAGCGAGAGTAGATTGATGCCCTGGGTGGTGAAGTTTTCTCCAAAGTCACCCTCGCGCACATCGAGTCCGCGAGCCTGCGCCGTCTGGATGGACTCTGCGGCCAAAAAGGAAACCTGACGGTGCCAATGTCCGGCGTGCGCATCGGTGGCGAGACCAAATTGCTCTATAACGGTGTCGTGTCCATCGGCGACGGGCGACTTGCGCGTGCCCTTGTGTGCCGACGTGTTGATTGAGACGATGTGGGCGGGTCCGTTGTAGGCGTCGTTTGCCGTGCACAGGGGAGCGGTCGCTTTCGCACGTTCCACCAGCTCGCGCTTCGCAGCATTGAGGATGGGATTATCGGTCGGATGGTCTTGGGGCACGTGTGCGCCTTTCGCTCGAGGATGTCAATACGCTGAATCCTACAACAATGGTAGGTTCATTGCCCATTGTCATACAACGGTGAGCGCCGTCTTCGTGCTGGACGATTACATCGATTGCCATAGATACGGTGGAGCTTTGGGCGCCGGCGGCTTGGCACGCTAAAATAAATCAGTTGCGCAAAGACCGCCCATTGTGTGGGCAGTTCATGATAGGAAGTTTCCATGGCATTGCAATTTACAGAGCGCGAGTTCATTCCCGTGCTGCTCGGTGGCGACATCAATGCTTATTCGGTGGCGCGCGCCTTCTACGAGGAGTACCAGGTCAAGAGTCTGGTCTTTGGCAAGTATCAGACGGGTCCCGCGTACCGCAGCCAGATTATCGACTACACGCCCAACGTGGATATCGATACCATGCCCGTGATGCTCAAAACCGTCAACGGCATTGCCCAAGCGCATACCGATAAGACGATTGTCCTTGTGAGCTGTGGCGACAACTATGTCGCTCTCGTGGCTCAAGCCAAGGATGCTCATGAGCTGGCGGATAACATCGTCGCTCCCTACGCGCCCTACAGCATGCTCGAGCAGTGCCAGAAGAAGGAGATCTTCTACGAGCTGTGCGAGAAGCATGGTGTGCCCTATCCGCATACCTTTACCTTCACCATGGCGATGCTGAACGCCCAAGGCGAGGCACCTGCCGAAGTGCTCGACCAGATCGATTTTCCCTACCCGATGATTCTGAAGCCTTCTGACGGCATCATATGGTGGCAGCACGAGTTCGAGGGCCAGAAGAAGGCCTATGAGATTGCCGACCGCGCCGAGCTGGAACAGGTCATTCGCGATTCGTATGCCAGCGGCTACACCGACGACCTGATCTTGCAGGATCGCGTGCCCGGCAACGACGAGTACATGCGCGTGCTCACCAGCTATTCCGACCGCAACGGTAAGGTCCGCATGATGTGCCTGGGCCATGTGCTGCTCGAGGAGCATCAGCCCCACGGTGTCGGCAACCATGCCTGTATCATTACCGAGCCCAACGACGAGCTCATGGGCGGCGTGCGCAAGTTGCTCGAGGACCTTCACTTTGTGGGCTATTCCAACTTTGACGTAAAGTACGACGAGCGCGACGGCTCGTTTAAGTTCTTCGATTTCAACACGCGCCAAGGCCGCAGCAACTACTACGTCACCAACAGCGGCTTTAACGTTGCCAAGTATGTGGTGGACGAGTATGTGTTCAACCGTCCGTTTGAGCCGGAGTTTGTGACGGCTCAGGACGAGGCCCTGTGGATGGTCGTCCCCATGGGCGTCGTCGACAAGTACGTCAAGGATCCCGAGCTGCGCGCTAAGGTGCATCGCCTGGACAAGGAAGGCAAGGGCGCCGACCCTTCGTTTATGAAGGGCGACTTTGTCTTTAACCGCTGGCTGCGCATGTGGCACACCAAGCTGCGCCACTTTAAGCTGTTCAAGACGTATTACAAGTAGATGAGCGCGGCGCCCGTCCGGTTTACATCGGGCGGGCGCGGGTATGATACGCGCAATTGCGCAAGCGTCACCAAGGAGGCGGCGATGGAAAAGCTGGGAGTTATCGGCGGCATGGGCGCCGAGGCCACGTCGTATTACTACGACCAAGTGGTGCGTCATACGGCTGCTGCCTGCGATCAGGAACATATCGACATGGTGGTGCTCTCCAAGTCGACCATGCCCGACCGCACGTTGGCCATTAAGACCGGCGAGCATGCCAAGCTGCTGGCGACCATGAAAGAGTGTGCCCAGGCACTCGAGTCGCTGGGCTGTGCGCACATTGCCATTCCCTGCAACACGTCGCACTACTTCTACGACCAGATCCAGTCGTTTACGAAGGTGCCGATTATCCACATGCCGCGTGAGTCGGTGCGCTATGCTCTGGCCGGTGCGGTGATGGGGGAGTGCGAGTTCGACCCCAACCTGAGTATGCCGGCCGAGCCGGTGCACAAGATTGGCATTATGGGCACCGATGGCACCGTGGGCGCGGGCGTCTACGGCCGCGAATGTAAGGCTGCGGGTGTTGAGGTCGTCTATCCCAGCGAGAAACGTCAGAACGATGTGATGTCGCTTATCTACGATGATGTGAAGGCCGGACGTGAGCCCGATATGGATAAGTTCGACCGCGTGATGTGGGAGTTCGCCCGTAGCGGCTGCGACCGCGTCATTCTGGCCTGCACCGAGCTATCGGTGCTGCAAAAGTACCGAGAGATGCCCGAGATCACCCTCGACGCCATGGACGTCCTGGTGCGTGAATCCATCATCCGCAGCGGCGCTCCCTACCGCCTCTAGCTTCCGACCCGCCAAAAAGGGACAGGTTAATTTTGGTAGGTTTTATCTGGTGAAACAGTAAAGGCCTCGGCTCGTTTGGTGCGAGCCGAGGCCTTTTGCGTTGGGCGGTTGCTGTCGGTGGTGAACTAGAACAGGAAGCCGATGGCGATGAGGGCGATGCTGACGATGAGCACGGCGATGTCCAGGCCCTTGATGGGGTAGCGCTTGTACGAGCTGGCGCGCGTACGCAGATAGAAGCCGCGCTGTTCTGCCGCCAAGGCTGTGGCATCGGTCTTGCCCACGCTCGAGATGAGCAGTGGCACACACAGTGGCAGCATGAGCTTAAGCTTCTTGATGGGGTTCTTGGTGTCGTACTCGACGCCGCGTGCGGTCTGCGCCTCCATGATGGCGTTCATCTCCTGACCAAACACCGGCACAAAGCGCAGCGCCGTGGTAAAGGTGAAGGCATAGCGATACGGCACGTGCAGCACCTCGACGCAGGCGTTGGCAAGGTCGTTGAGCTTGGTCACCATGAGCATGAGGATAAGTGGTAACGCCACACCCAGCAGGCGCAGACAGGCCTTCGATCCCGTGATGAGGCCCGTGTCGGTGATAAAGCCCCACACCACGTTGCCATCGCGCATAAAGGCCAGCTGGAGCACCAGCATGATAAGCGCGAGCGGAATCAGCAACTTGAGCAGCGAGAACAGGCGGTTGACGACGCCCGCATAGGCACCCAGGGCAAGGGTGAGCGCCAAAAAGCCCAGCAGCGCCACGTAGGTGTCGGACAAGAAGATGCCGACGATGATGGCGGCGGCGAGGCCCAGTTTGACGACGGGGTTTAGGCGATGCAGCAGTGTATCGCCCGGCATGTAGTCGATGACGTTAACCACGGTGGACCATCTCCTTGGTAATTCGAACGACATCGGTGACCTCGCTCACTTGCGCAAAAGCGGGAGAGACGGAAGATGCCAGACGGCGCGAGAGTTCAATAACCTGGGGAGGCTCCACGTAGGCACGCCGCATGAGATCGATGTTCGAGAATAGCTCGTGCGTGCGGCCGCGGTCGAGGATGCGACCGTCGGCCATTACCACAATGCGCTCGGCAAAATCCGAGACGACTTCCATATCGTGGCAGACCATGATGACGGCGCAACCGCGCTCGGCCATGGTGCGTACCGTTTCCATCACGGTCATGCACTCGCGGTAGTCCAAGCCGCTCGTGGGCTCGTCGAGCACGACGATCTTGGGCTCAACCACTACGACGGAGGCAAGCGCCACCATTTGTCGCTGACCGCGCGAGAGCGAGAAGGGCGCCTCGTCGGCCGGCAAGCCAAAGCGGTCGATGACGAGTTGGGCACGACGCAGAGCCTCGGCACGATCCATGCCGCCAAGCTCCAGGCCAAAGGCGACCTCGTCGAGCACGGTATCCTTGCAGATCTGGCGGTCGGGGTTTTGGAAGAGCGTTGCGACCTCGCGGGCGATACGGCTCGTGGGGACCGCGGCAGTATCCAGGCCCGTAACGCGCACGCTGCCCGAGGCGGGCTTAAGCAGGCCCGTGAGCAGCTTGGTGAGCGTGGTCTTGCCGGCACCGTTCTGGCCGACGATGCCCACGAGCTCGCCAGGATAGAGCGTCAGGCTAAGGTCGTGTACGGCGGCGCCGCCATTGGGATAGGCAAACTCAACATGGTCGAAGGTGAGTACGGGTTCGGCGTCCTTGGCATGAGGACACAACGACGGTGCATGCGGGGAACCGGTGGGCGCCTGGGCTTCGATGGCCGCGTGTGCGGGGTCGACGATGCCCGAAATCAGGCGCTCAGCCTCATCGACATCCAAGCAGGGGGTACCGCTTACCAGGCCATCGGCCTCGAGGCTATTGAAGATACGCGTGACGCGAGGGCAGTCGACGCCGATGGCACGGAGCTCGTCGGTATGCGCGAAGACCTCGTGTGGCTCGCCCTGCAGCGCAATTTCGCCATGGTTGAGCACGAGCACGCGGTTGCAGTACTCCGAGAGCAGAGCGACCTTTTGCTCAACGACGACGATGGTGATTCCAAGTACGCGGTTTGCCTCACGCAGCGTCTCGAAGACCAATGTGGAGCTTGCGGGGTCGAGTGCCGCGGTGGGCTCGTCGAGAACCAAGACACGCGGACGCATGGCGAGGATGGCGGCGATGGCTACCTTTTGCTTCTGTCCGCCCGAAAGGGTTGCGATCTCGCGGTCGCGCAGGTCGCTGATGCCGACGGTCTCGAGCGTTTCGCTCACGCGCTGCTCGATCAGGTCGTGGGGAACGCCAAAGTTCTCGAGGCCAAAGAGCATCTCGTCCTCGACGACCGAGGCGACCATCTGCGTGTCGATATCCTGCAGTACGCTGCCGACGATCTGTGACACGTCGGTCAGCGAGACCTCGCAGGTGTCATGGCCGTCAACCATGACGGACCCAAAGAACGCGCCGGTGTAGTGGTGGGGCACGGCACCCGACAGACAGGCGGCAAGCGTGGACTTGCCGGCGCCCGAGGGCCCGATGATGCCGATGAAATCTCCCTTGTTCACGCTGAGCGAGATGTGGCTGAGCGCCTGCTCGGTCTGCGTGCCATAGGAGAACGAGACATCGTCGACGTTGATGATCGTTTCCATGGATACCTTTCATAGTCATTGGGGACGTTCTTAAATGACTAGTCGTTTAAGAACGTCCCCAAGAGCTAGCCGTTTGGGACAGTCTTTGGTGGTGAAGCACGGAGACGGCTTTACGAGGGGCCTCAGGTTGGCGTGAAAGAGGAGCGAAGCGTACTTGGGTACGCGAGCGACGAATGAACGCCAAGATGGGGTGGCTCGTAAAGCCGAGCGGGTTAGTTGAGCTTCAGGGCCTTCTGGATGGGCAGATAGAGGGCGCCGACCAGAATGGCGTTAAAGACGGCGGTCATGGCAACGACGGGAAGCATGGCAGCGGCGAGCTCGCCTACCACGCCGAGCATGGCCATCTTGATGACCATGAAGATGGCGCCGGAGACAAAGGTGGTCAGGAAGGTTGCGACAATGGCGATGGCGGGCTTGACCTGACCGTTCTTGCCGGCGGCGTTGACGATGCCGGCCATGAGCATGGCGGCGATGCCCTCGGCGGCAAAATCGACGAACGGCGAAGTGGTGGTGATCTGGATCACGGCAGCCGAGATGAGGCCAATGACGAGCGCCTGGCCGATGCTGGGACGAACGACCAGAATGGTGAGGCAGAAGGCCGAGATGATGAACTCGGGGCTGATCATACCGCCCGAGATGCCCGAGATGGCCTTGCCGACGGTGAAGTTGAGGATGAAGCCGGCGGCGAGCAGGATTGCGAGCAGGACGAGAGCACGGACGTCGAGTTTGCCGCGGTCGGCGGTCTGGACGCTGCGTGGCTGGGCGGCGGTGGTGTTCTGAGACATGGTGAAAATCCTTTCGGAATGGGAGTGCAAGAGAAAAGCGGAGGCGCGTGATGCGAATGCGATCGGGCTCGAGATAGAAAAAGGCCTCCGGTCGAAACCGGAGGCCTTTCAATCACCTAGAGCGCAAAAACAGGCGTGAGGGACTCACTGTCGACCGATCGTATTCGTATCACGCCACCACCAGTTGTTGAGGGACTTCATCGTGTTCATCATCTTGGTGGCTCCTTTCGTGATGCCGTGGCGCGGTCGCACCTAGTTGCTGTTGCGCTGCACTATAGCACAGCAAAGTGTGTGCGGGGAAATCTTTTTTGAAAAGATTTCAGGCGGGTTTCCCGCCGGTCAAAAAGGCAGGCGGGACGAACCGTGCCATCCCGACCGCACCAGTGAGGGATTACTCCTTGTTGCGGCGATAGAGGATATAACCGCCTGCGGAGATGACGGCAACGCCAGCGATGGCGAATGCGGCCACCATGCGGCCATCAAAACGATCGCCAGTGGTGGGCAGGCCGCCCTTGGTGTTCGTCTTGTTAGTGGTTACCGTGGTCGTGGTGTCGGACTTGCCAGGCTTCTCAGGCTTGGCGGCCGGCTGCTCGGGCTTAGCGGGCTGCTCGGGCTTAGCGGGCTGCTCGGGAGTGCCAGGCTGCTCAGGAGTGCCGGGCTGATCCGGGGTGACCGGATCGGTGGCAAGAGCATCCTTGGCGTAGGTGATGGACACCTTGAGGCCGTTGGTCTCGGTGTTCAGGTCGCTTGGGGTAAAGGGCTGGTCGAAGTTTTCGGCCTTCTGATAGGCGCGCATCTCCTGGAGCAGTGCCTTGCACTTCTTGTAGGTGTTCTCGGTAGCAGCCTTGCCGGCCTTGTTGGCCAGGGCAGTGCGGCCCTCGGTGGTCGTCTCGGCCAGCATGGCGGCGTCAACTTCCTTGTTCTGCTCGATAAGCTCGTTCTGGAGCGCATCGAGGTAGGCACGGACGCTGACACCAAGGGTGTCAGGGTTCTCGAAGCAGAGCGAGCTGATGTCCATGAGGACGTAGTTGATTGAGTTCTCGGGCTCCTCGTTGTACACGACGTCAGTCTGGTTGCAGTGATCGAAGGAGACGGTCTGATCGCTGAAGTACGGGCTGACCTCAGTTATCAGAGCGGAGTACAACGGGATGGCGACGGAGTACGCGGCGCGGGAGAGCATTTCCCACTGGATGGTAGCGACTTCGGGGT
Organism: uncultured Collinsella sp.; assembly: GCA_900545835.1. Taxonomy (GTDB): domain Bacteria; phylum Actinomycetota; class Coriobacteriia; order Coriobacteriales; family Coriobacteriaceae; genus Collinsella. The sequence continues at coordinate 11,985 of URBB01000040.1, forward strand.
CATACCCGCGACGAATCTGGAAGAGGTTGATCTCGGTGTTGCGCTCGCTGCCGATGCAATAAACGCCATCAGTGTTCGCGTTGAGACCAGGGACGTTCTCTCCGCGGTTGCCGAAGGCACGAATCAGCTCAAAGGTGCTCCAGCCAGACTTGCCAGGCCTGAAGAACAGGGGCTGGATTTCGCTGACCATGGCTCCCTTTTGGTCAGGTTTTCCATCCTTCTTTACTGTGATAATGTCGTAATCTGTGCCTTCGGTCAGCTGACTACCAAAATAATCGCGGCCTTGCACATAGCGGGACCACTGGTTTACGCCGGAATCGGCGAGGCTTTCGCCATACGTTTGGGCGACATCGAATTTGCCGTCAGCGGAGTATTTGGCGAAGCCCTTCTCCACGGGCATGGACTCGATGCCCTCGGAGTGTAGGCAGTTCTCGGGGTCATCAAGGTCGACATCGTAGTTGAGGCTCCCGATATTAGGGTTGAGCGACGCGACGTCGTCAGCGAGCTTCATGGCGATCCACTGATGGGCGGAAAGTGTGGTGAACAGCCAGGTCTCGTTGTTGTCGGCGATGATGATCTGGTCGTTGGTGCAGACGCCTTGATCATCGATCAGTCTGCCGAGAAGCTCGACGCCCTCGCGGGCCGTGGCGCTCTCGCCCAGGATGATGCTGCCGTAACTGTACTCGCCCAGACCCACTTTCTCATCGATGTGGTCTGCTGCATCGGCCTCCTCGTTATAGGAAGTGCTTAGCGTGGCAGAGCAGGAGACGCCCTTCTCGTTGATTCCGGCCTCGGAATAGGCGTCGGTGCGACCCATCCAGTTGGAGGGGTGGTCGCGTACATAGCTGTAACGATAGGTAGGCTTGTTCGAAGTGTATTCAAAAGCAGATTCAATCGAGCTGTACTTAAAGCCAGGTTCGTGGGCAGGTTCGATGCCGTAGTGCTTAAGATAGCGCTTGCCAAAGTCCTCGGCGCGGCCATAGTACGTGTTACCGTCGGCCGTAAGGTTCTTGCCCATGTACATCTGCGTGCAGGCGAGCGCAGACGTCGGCATAGACATGATGGTTGCAGCTCCAAAGGCGAGGCCTATGCCCAGCTTTTTGAGCGCGTTGACGGGGTGAGTTTTCCTCATAATCCCTCCCAGCGTGCGAAAGCCCTCTGTCGCCAGAGGGCTTCAGCCAATAAAGACACCCCATTAGCGTAACGAACTGGAAACAATATTCATCTATGAAAGACACTTACTCGATAAGCGTGATGAAATATGCGACGAGCGGTTAATTGTACTCAGTTTGTAGCTTTACTTTAATAAAGACGCCCTGTAATTACTGTAGCCGAATAAAGTAGCTGGGAATGCCTGAAATGAAAATCCCCTGCTGTTTGGCAAATGCATAAACAGCAGGGGAGACGATAATTGGATGAATATCATACCAATGTGGAATTACTTCTTCCGGCGGTGGATCACGTTGATCGCATAGCCGACGAGCATGGCCAAAACGATGATGATAAAGCCGAGCAGGGGATTGTCGTTCATAGGGTCCTCCTATTTTCCGAGCGGGGAGAATTCGTCGACGATGAGGTCGAGGCATTGTGGAAGCGCGCGGGCTCCAAAGACGCCCGAATTGCTGGAGATAATCTCGCCATCGAACTGCATGCCCAGCGACGGGGTGCAGGTGATCTTGGCTTCCTTGGTCTGGATGATCTTGAACTGCGGGCGCCCGAGTACCTTGCCGGCGGGGTCGAGTGCGGCGGTGATCACGGTAGGCAGCAGCTGCACGGTGCGCACGGGTTCGATGACCGCAATGTCGACCATGCCATCGTTCATGCGGCAGTCGGGGAACAGGTTGATGTCGTTTTGGATGACCGAGGTGTTGCCGGCCATGCAGCAGATGCCGTCGAGCTCCTCGACAATGCCGTCGTGCTCAATCGTAAAGTGCGCCACCGTGGGGTTGGGCGTGGCGAGCGCAGAGAGGAAGTAGGCGATCTCGCCGATGTCGTTTTTGGTGGGAGCGGCCTTCATCATGATCTCGGCGTCGAAGCCCGAGCCGGCGATGATGATAAAGCCGTGGCGCTTCTCGTTGCCGTCCTCGTCGAGCCAAAAGAGCTCGCCCATGTCCACTTTGACCGTGCGACCGGCGCGGCAGGCCTTGGCGAGCGCCGCCGCCTCAGGGGCATTGCCGATGTTGTTGAAGAACAGGCAGGCCGTACCGGAGGGGAAGACGAGCGTGGGGACACCGCATCCGCGCATCTGATCGAGCACGTTGGAGACGGTGCCGTCGCCGCCCGAAACGACCACGCGATCAAACTCGCGCACGTCTGCCACGGCGTCCTCGGGCTCCATGCCATCGCCGATAAAGCGCATCACGACCTCGTCGCCGCTCTGCGCAAGGGCGTGTGTGAATGCGTAGATTTCATCTGAGCTGGGACCCGATGCCGGATTGTGGATGATAAGGCAGCGCATACTTACGTTCCCGTTCTGTGACTAACCGAGTATAGTTGTAAGGCAATGCCGATATCCTACCCGTGTTTTTCGGGCCTAACCTTATTCGATGGGTTGATATGTACATTTCCACACATCAGGCTCTACTCGACTTTTGCCAGCGCGCCCGTGAGTTCGACGCGATTGCCGTCGATACCGAGTTTTTGCGCGAGCGCACGTTCCATCCGCGTCTGTGCCTGGTTCAGATTGCCCCCCCTGCCGAGAGCGTCGCGGTCGATCCCCTGGTAATCGACGACCTATCGCCGCTGGCCGAGCTTATGGCCGACGAGAGCGTGACCAAGGTCTTCCACGCGTGCTCGCAGGATATGGAGGTTATGCTCCATACCGTAGGCGTGCTGCCGCGTCCGATTTTCGATACGCAGGTGGCCGCCGCCTTTTTGGGCGAGCGCCAGCAGGTTTCGTACGGCGCACTCGTGCAGACGTTTTGCGGCGTCTCGCTGCCCAAGACCGAGTCGCTGACCGACTGGTCGCGCCGCCCGCTGACCGATAAGCAGATTGAGTATGCGATCGATGACGTCAAGTACCTGATCGTCGCCTATACCGAGATGATGAGCCGCCTGCGCGAGCTGGGCCGTGTGGACTGGGTGCTCGACGAGTTGCGCCCGCTGGCTGACGAGTCGCACTATCGCGCCGATCGCCACGAGGCGTTCCGCAAGGTCAAACGCATCAATTCGTGCAGCCGTCACCAGTTGGGCATCGCGCGCGAGCTCGCCGCCTGGCGCGAGGACCGCGCCGAGCGCCGTAACATCCCGCGCAAGTGGGTCATGTCCGACGACACGCTACTTGCGCTCGTTAAGCGCAATCCCGTGCGCGTTGAGGAGTTCCGTAGCATTCGCGGTACCGATCAGTTGGGGGAGCGCGACGTGGACGGTGCGCTCATGGCCATCAAGCGCGGCGCGAGCTGCCCTCACGATCGCCTGCCGCTCATGGTACGCGGGCATCGCCAGATCTCGCCGGAGCTGGAGAGCGTGACGGACCTGATGTATGCGCTCATTCGCCTGGTTGCCGAGCGCTCGGGCGTGGCGACCTCGGTCATTGCCTCGCGCGATGACCTGGCCGACTATATTGAGCACCCCGAGCAGAGCCCCCTGCGCGAAGGCTGGCGCTTTGAGCTTGTGGGCTCGCGCCTGGACGATCTTCTCTCGGGCAATATGGGGTTGACGGTGAAGGACGGCAAAATTGAATTGCTGTAAGGAAGCCTAGTCGCTTGAGTGGGTAGAATGCCTCCAACCTGTAACTCGATCGGAGGAATTCGCATGCCTTATTACTATGGATACGGCTTTGGCATCGACCCGCTGTACCTGCTGGTTGTTCTTGTCTGCACGGTGCTTGGCCTTGCCGCACAGAACTATATCAACTCGACGTACAAGACCTGGTCCAAGGTTCGTTCGGACGGCGATACGGGTGCCACGGTCGCGCGCCGCATGCTCGATGCCAACGGTTGTAGCGCCGTGGGTATCAAGGGTGTCGCTGGCGAGCTCACCGATCATTACAACCCGCAGGACAACAACCTGTATCTGTCGGATGCCAACCGTTCGGGCGGTTCGGTCGCAAGCGTTGCCGTCGCCTGCCACGAGGCGGGCCATGCTGCCCAGCGTCAAAGCGGCTATGCCATGATGAAGGTGCGCACCGCCCTGGTTCCGGTTGTCAACTTTACCCAGAACACTTGGACCATCGTGTTGCTCTTGGGCCTGTTTATGAACATTGCCGGGCTCACGACCCTCGCGCTGATCTTCTTCTCGTTTAGTGTGTTGTTCCAGTTGGTTACGCTGCCGGTCGAGATTGATGCCAGCCGCCGCGCCGTGGCATATATTGAGCAGTCGGGTATGAGTTCCAAGCAGGTCAACGGTGCCAAGAAGGTGCTAACGGCCGCCGCGCTTACCTATGTTGCCGCTGCGCTCACCTCGATTATTCAGCTGCTCTATCTTATGGCTCGCTACAACAGAAACTCCAACCGATAACAAATTGGGTCGCTGGGCGCCGCGGGGATTCGTGTCCCCGCGGCGCTGTACTATGTGTTGGACTTGAATTTGCGCAGGGCCGAAGCCCTTGTGCACGATGACGAAAGGAGGCTGCGTGGCAGGCTGGAATCTAACCGGCAATGCCGTTTCCGCCGAGTTTGACGGTTCGGATGAGCAGGAGCGCAAGGAGCTCAGCGTGAGCCAGGCGGTAGAAATCGCTGCCGGTGCGCTCGATGCCATTCCGCAGCTGAGTGTCCTGGGCGAGGTCACGGGTTTCCGTGGTCCCAACGCCCGAAGCGGCCACTGCTACTTCCAGATTAAAGACGACTCGGCCGCCGTCGACTGCATCATCTGGACTGTCTCTTATACACATCTGACGCTGCCGACGACGGAGAGAGTGTAGA
>URBB01000041.1 GCA_900545835.1 uncultured Collinsella sp.
GGCTTATCCTTTCTCTGCCGGGCGCGCGGGCCGAGTCGCCGTGCCCGCGCGCCTTACCTTTCGGGTTCACCATCCATGATGGGGCGCGTTTCTAACGAAGCCGTAACGGCCGTTGGGCTCTTTTGGTGCCAGCCCTTCTCGACCCGTACGCATTTGCTTAAAGCAACAACTTTCCCGATCGATGTAATCACCGAATCAAAACGTGTACACCAGCCACCAAAGATGCCGAAAAATGTCGCTTTTGGAGGCTGATGTACACAAATGCAGAATCCAGCGCAGCCCAGAGGCGCCCTCCACATGTCTGGACTCTCTATGGCTGCGCTGGATAGACATCGCTGGAACGGGTATAGTATCGAAAGTTTTGTCGTTAACCAGCGGGGGAGTCCTGTGGGCATCAAAAAGAAGATCAAAAAGGAGCTTATCGGCACTTCCGATTACCCGTCGAATAAGATCTTTACGATCTCCAATTTCATCACCTTTACGCGCCTGATCCTCACCCTGGTATTTCTGTACCTGTTTGTGACGGATAACAACCGCGTCATCGCCATCGTTATCTACGCCGTTGCCGCCTCCACCGACTGGATGGACGGTCAGATCGCCCGCATGACTAAGACGGTCTCGTGGCTCGGCAAGGTCATGGATCCCATTTGCGACCGTGCGCTGCTGTTCACCGGCGTACTTGGACTGGTGGTCCGCGGAGAGCTGCCCATCTGGGTCTGCGTACTCATTATTGGCCGCGACATCTATCTGGGCATCGGCACGCTTATCGTGCGTCATTATCACCGTCGCCCCATCGATGTGGTCTTTCCCGGAAAGATTGCCACGGCGCTGCTCATGACCGGCTTCTCACTCATGCTGCTCGGTTTCCCCGTTATTGACGGCCTGCACCTTTTATCTTCAACCCTTACGGCCTTCCCGGGCCTCAACGGAAGCTCGGTGCCCCTCGGCATCTTCTTTGTGTACGGCGGCGTGATCTTCTCCATGCTCACGGCTGTCATCTACTCCATTAAGGGCGGAGTGGCCATTAAACAGGCTCTCGCGCATCCCGAGGACGAGGACATCGACTTTCTGAACCCTGAAATCGAAGACTGATTCGTTGGGGTATGATTACGTACGGTTCATTATTTGCGGCACGTCCGCGATAAGTTAGGGGTTGTCATGGACAACATGGTTAACAATATGCCTCAGAATGATAAGACTGCTGACGCTACCTGCGTATTCCGCGTGCCTTCAAGCGACGTCACCGTTCCCGACCTCATGGCCAACGTGCGCATCACCGCCCCCGTCCTGTCCATCGTCAAGGGTCCGCAGACTGGTGCCGCCTTTGAGCTCGAGGACGACGTGACCACCATCGGCCGCGATCCCGCGAACGGCATCTTCCTTAATGACATGACCGTTTCGCGCAGCCACGCGCGCATTATTCGCGAGGGCCTCGGCGCTCGCATCGAGGACCTGGGCTCGCTCAATGGTACCTGGGTCGACGGTGCCATTGTCAATGCAGCCCCGCTGCACGACGGTTCTTCCGTTCAGATCGGTACGTTTACGCTCATCTACCACGAGAGCACGCCGGAGCGCATCGAAACCGGTGAGTAGGGCATGGCCGAACGCAACTATCTGAGTATCGGCCAAGTCGTCAACCTACTTCGAGGCGCATACCCCGATCTTTCGAACTCAAAAATTAGATTTCTAGAGGATGAGGGGCTCATTACCCCTCATCGTACGCCTAAGGGATACCGTCAGTACTCTAAGGAGGACGTTGATCGTCTGGAGGTCATCCTGCACTTGCAGAAGACCCGCTACATGCCGCTCAACGTGATTAAGCAGCGCTTGGAAAACGCCACGGACCTGTCAACGCTCGCCTACGAGGTGGGCTTGCTATCCGATGTTCCGCTCAAGACGGAGCCCAAGGAGACTAAGCAAAAGCTGCATCCCATCGAGACCATTCCCGATATGTTGGGCGTCGAAATTTCGTTTATCCGCTCGCTCGCCGAGAACGACCTCATTCGCATCATCAAGAGTCCGCAGAATCGCGAGCTTGTCGATGGTCGCGATTTTCCGATCATCCGCTACTGCTCCGAGCTGTCGCGCTTCCATATCGAGCCGCGCAACCTGCGTCAGTACGTGTCTTCCGCCAACCGCGAGTCCTCGATGTTTGAGCAGGTGCTTGTGAGCATGCTCGGCATGGATACCTCCGATGACGAGCGCGACGCCAAGCTCGAGCGTGCGTTTAAGAAGCTTCACGACCTGACGGAGGGCGTGCACACCGCGCTGCTCAAGAACCGCGTTTTTGAGTCGCTCAACGCCGTGGTCGAGGACGCCGACATCGATGCACTCGATGAGGAAATCACTCGCTCCGAGTCCACCAAGGCCAAAAACGAAGAGATAGCCGCGCCGGCTTCGCACAAGGATTCTCTCGTCAAGCCGCTCAAGGTCGTCCCCCCTTCGCAATCCGGCACCGCCACCGCGGGCAAATAACCGCTGCTGAAATTTCGGGAACCCATTGAAAGGTCATGCAATGTACGACTTCGAATCTCAAATCGTCGACATCCCCGACTATCCCGAGCCCGGAGTCATCTTTAAAGACATCACGCCGCTCTTTGGCAATCCCGAGGCGCTCAAAGCCATGACCGATGCCCTCGCCGAGCACTTTGCCGGCATGGGAATCACCAAGGTCGTGGGTCCCGAGGCTCGCGGCTTTATGGTTGGCGTACCGGTAGCTGTAGCCCTTGGCGCCGGCTTTGTTCCCGCACGTAAACCGGGCAAGCTACCGCGCAAGACTGTGAGCCAGAGCTACGAGCTCGAGTACGGAACGGATTCCATTGAGATCCATGCCGACGCTATCAGCTCTAAAGATACCGTGTTGATTCTGGACGACTTGGTCGCGACGGGCGGAACCGTCGAGGCAACAGGTAAACTGGTGCGAGATATGGGCGCAAAGCTTATCGGTTACGGTTGTATCCTTGAGCTTGCGTTTCTCAACCCGCGCGAGAAGCTCACGCCGTCTGATGACGATGTGGAGCTCTTTAGCCTGGTGACGGTGGACTAGCCGTTACCCTTAGTTACTGGAAAGGAAGCTACATGCGCACAGCAAACACGCACAAAAACATGGCACGCTGCGCTGCTACGGCAACCCTCGCTTGTGTTTTGGGCATGGGCCTCGCGGCTCCTGCCTACGCCGATACCGCATCCGACCTTGCCGCTGCTCGTACGAAGCTCGAGCAGATCGGTACCCAAACCCAGCAGATTTACGATGAGCTCGCCACGCAGACGCAGGCGCTCGATCAGACTGCCGGCGAGATCACGCAAAAGCAGCAGGAGATCGCCGATGGTCAGGCTAAGCTCTCAACCTATGTCGCCGGCGAGTACAAAACCGGCGGTCTGAGCCTGCTTCAGGTTCTGACGGGTGTCGATGACCTGAGCGATATGCTCAACCGTCTGTTCTACTACGGCAAAGTTTCCGATAAGCAAGCTCAGACCATTCAAGAGGTCAAGGAGCTTAAGCAGCAGCTCACCGATAAGCAGGCCGAGCAGGAGAAGAACGTCGCCGCCACGCAAAAGAAGGTCGACGAGCTTAACGCCCAGCAGGCTGAAGCCCAGAACGTCGTAAACTCCCTGGATTCGCAGCTGCAAGCCGAGCTTGCCGCAGAGGCCGAGGCCAACGCCGCGCTGCAGGCCGGCATCAACGCCAGCACCGCCGAGAAGGCCACGGTGAGCAACGAGACTGCCGGTACGACCGAGAACACCAACAACGGTGGCCAGACCAGCAATAACAACAACCAGGGCGGCAACACTCCGGCTCCTACGCCGGCACCTGCTCCGACGCCGCAGCCCTCCACGCCTGCTCCGGCTCCGACGCCTTCTGCTCCGAGCCAGTCCGTCGACGGCGGTTCTGTTGTCTCGCGTGCATACAGCAAGCTTGGTTGCGCCTATTCCTGGGGCGGAATTGGCCCGAACAGCTTCGACTGCTCTGGTTTTGTAAGCTATTGCCTTACTGGTCGCTATTGCCGCCTGGGCACCACGGGCACCTTTATGGGCTGGACGCGTGTGTCCGATCCGCAGCCCGGTGACGTTGTAGTCAACTCGTACCACACCGGCATTTACATCGGTGGTGGTCAGATGATTCATGCTTCTGACTACAACACGGGTGTTATCATCAGCTCCGTTGCCGCCGGCATGAACAACAACTACATTTTCGTGCGCTACTAAGTATTCAGATAAAGCAAACGGATATGGACCTCGTGGCTTTGAGTCATTGGGTCCATTCTTTTGCCTTTAGTGCAGTCCGCTATCTAGTTTTGAATACTAGATAGCGGCCCAATCGGTCTGCAAGATGGCTATAATTGAATGGGAACGATTAGAAAGGACCCTCTATGAGCTGGGCACTTATCTCCGATTCAAGCTGCAACCTCCGCGATTGGCAACCGACCGCGCCCCATACCACCTTTGCATTTGCGCCCCTCAAAATTCGAGTGGGGGAGCATGAATTCGTCGATGACCTTTCGCTCGATGTTCATGAGCTCAACTGCGCTGTTCAGGCGGAGACGAACGCTTCTTCGAGCGCTTGTCCCAGCGTAGGGGAGTGGGCCGAGCTCTTCAAATTGGCAGACAAGACCATCTGCATGCCGATCTCTGAGGGCGTGTCGGGCAGCTACAACGCGGCAGCCACGGCTCGCGATATGGTTCTTGCCGAGGAGCCCGACCGACAGATTCATCTAGTCAATTCACGCGCAGCTGGCGGCAAAATGGACCTCATTTTCTTGCTGTTCGACCGCTATCTTGCAAGCAATCCGAATGTCTCATTCGAGGATGCTTGCGCATACTTCGATAGCCTTGAACAGAACAGCAAAATCCTCTTCAGTTTGTGCAATTACGAAAACCTCGCCAAAGCCGGACGTATCCCTAAGGCAGCCGGCGTCATTGCCAACAAGCTCAATATCCGTATTTTGGGCACAGCGAGTGAGGCCGGTAAAATCGAACTCGTCGGGCACACGCGTGGCGAAAAGAAGATGCTCAACAAGATCATCGACACTATGGAAGCCGAGGGCTTTACGGGCGGTGAGGTCGTCATAGATCACGTTGAGAACGAAGCTGGAGCCCAGGCGCTCACTGACCGCATAGTCGAGCATTGGCCCGGCTCCAAGACCATCATCATGCCCTGCAACGGCCTGGATTCCTATTACGCCGAGATGCACGGCCTCATCATCGGCTACGGCATGGGCGTAGCTTCGGGCAAATAAAGTCCAACCAAGCAAAAATACGGGCGGGACAAAGCGACAGATGGCTCTTTGTCCCGCCCGTTTTATACGTCGGCTAGCTATTAAACCCGTTGAACTTGAGATAGCTCATCAAGTAAGCCTTCGAAACGAAGGACGATACCGCGCTACGCACAAGCAGCGACTCACGCGTTACCTGATGCGCCGTATCGGGCACGGGAGTCTGCTCGACGGAAAACGCCGCACGAATCGATGCCTCGAGCTGATCGACCACATAATCAAAGGCCGTCGGGGCATCGTAGCTCAAACGCTGAATGTTAAAGAGTGCCTGCACCGCAGCAATAGGTAGCACCTGCTTAAAGATGCAGATAGCGATCAGGCGGGCAATCTGCTCGCGGCCATATTGCTTTTTGACCGGAGCAGGCACTAGGCCGACCTTTACGTAGTTATTGATCATCGATGGCGTAATGATAGGCTGCTCAACGCAAATGGACAGCGGCTCCATCCAAAGCGCAACATACTCAATAACCTGGTCGCGGTAGAGTGTCACATTGGGCAACTGGTCATAGCGCGGCAGACTCAACGTATTGAGTTTGCGCACGATATCGGACTGAATAAATGCATCGGGCAGCACAGTGGGCTGAATATCCTCAGGCTTAATGCTGACCGACGAATCGGACATCGGGATAACGTGTTTAACGTGGTTCATAAAGGTCCTCCGTTCATCTTCTATATTGTATTCTAGGTCATCTGGTTTTGCATACCACATAGCCGGCAAGAAAATTGGCGGGACAGTGCACTGATGCATCGTCCCGCCATTTAGTTAATTGATAACAAGCTTACATAAGATATATTATCGTAATTATCCGCGTAGGAAAGCGTATGCGCTGGTTGCCGCTATGGCTCCGTCTGAAACGGCGGTCACAACCTGGCGTAAACGCTTGGAGCGGATATCGCCGGCTGCGAATAAGCCGGGCGTACGGGTGGCCATGGATTCATCAGTCAGAATGCCGCCATCAGGCGCCAGATCGACTAGATGCTCAACAAGCTCGGTATGGGGTTGCGTCCCGGTAAAGACAAAGATACCAAACGAGCCGGGCTCAAATGAATCGGTATGAGTCTCACCGGATGCATTGTCCTTAAAGGTAATCGTCGTTGGCATGGCTTCGCCCGAGAGCTCCACAATACTAGTTTGGTACCTAACTGAAATATTATCTTTTGCAAGAACTTTTTGAACCACACCATCGGGGGCACGGAACTGATCGCGGCGCAAAACGATGGTCACGCTGCTGGCGATTTCTGACAAGAACAGAGCTTCCTCGCATGCCGAATTGCCACCACCGATTACAAAGACCTGTTTGCCACGGAAGAACATGCCGTCACACGTCGCGCAATACGAAACGCCACGACCGCGATACGTATCCTCGCCAGCGAAACCTGCCGGACGCGGCGTGGCACCCATGCAAGCGATAACACTCCTAGCCGTCGTATCACCAACATCGTGATGAACGGTAAACAATTTGGAGCCGGCATCGTAATCGACACCCGTCACCATGCTCCATTCAACCTGAGCCCCTAGGCCTTCTGCATGTTGTTGGAATCGCTCACCGAGTTCAGCGCCGCTCAGTAGCGGAATGCCCGGATAGTTCTCGACCTCATTGGTTGTGGCGATCTGTCCTCCCGACATGCCCTGCTCAATCACGGTCGTCGTTAGGTTGGCGCGCGCCGCGTAAATGGCTGCAGCATAGCCCGCAGGGCCGCCGCCGATAATAGCAACATCGATCGGCTGATGGGTAGTCATGAAGAGACCTCCTGTCGAAAGATTGGCGTTCTTTGCGCTCATACCCAAATTTACGTGAACATGACACTCATGCACTACAATGATAAATCGCGTAACAAAGCTGAAGGGGAGTTATCGATGGATCAAATGCAGACGAGCAATAGCGCTCCCCTGCCCATGCAAGCTACTCCCCAACCGGAGCAAATGACCGTTTCACCTGCACAAAAACCCCTAGTAACCATCGTGCACGCATCGGTTGGATCGGGCCACAAAGCCGCCGCCAACGCGATTGCACAAGCATTTGACCTTATCAGCGGCACCAAGGGAATCCCTGAGGATGTTGAGATCGAAGTCCTGGATATCCTCGATTTTGGACGTATTAGGTTCGATGGTAATAAAACAGCAGCTTCGTTTACCGGCGCCACGCGTCCCATATATGACCTAACCTGGCGATACACGTTTACGGGACATCTGCTCTGGGGCGGAGGCACGGCATGGTCACGTATTATGTTCCCTGCCTTCAACGAATATGTCCGCACCCGCAGGCCCATAGCCGTGGTCGCAACACACATCACGGCGGCCAACGTCGCTGTGGGTGCCCGCGTCATCACGGGTATCGATTATCCCGTCATCTGCGTACCAACAGACTATGAAGTCGAAGGCTTTTGGCCCCACAAGGACACCGATCTGTTCTGCGTAGCCAACGAATTTATGGCCGAGACACTTCGCCCCCGTAAAGTTCCCGAGACCAAAATCCGCATTACAGGCATCCCCATTCGCGCCGGGTTTGATACGGACTACAATCGCGAGGAAGAACTCGAGAAGTTCAATCTCCCCGCTGACAAGACCGTTGTGTTGGTGATGGCCGGTGCCAGTTTGCCTCAACCGTACGTTCGCTTTCGCGCGGAGATGGACCGCACACTCCCCTTCCTGCGCAGCTTCGAGGACATGCACTTTGTCTTTTTGCCGGGCAAGGATGAGGAATACGCCACCCGCCTCAAGACGCTCTTCGACGCCATGAAGCTCGAAAACGTCACGGTTCTGGACTACGTGGACGATATGGCAGCCCTCATGCACGGCTGCGACCTGGCAATCCTCAAATCGGGCGGACTCACCGTCACCGAATGCCTATGCGCGCATCTGCCGATGATCCTGCTGGGCAAATCATATGGTCAAGAAAAGGCCAACACCACCATGCTCACCGGAATGGGCGCCAGCATGCATGTCACCACCGCACGAGAACTCATCGTAACCCTGCGCCATCTGCACGATCATCCCGAATCACTCAAAGCCCTACTCATCAACGGCGAAGTACTACGCCGCCCCCACGCAGCCGAAGATATAGCCATCGCAACCATGGAGCTCGTAGGCAAACCCCAAAAGCGCAAACGAGCCTTCTGCCGCTTCTACTGGGGCGGAAAACCCGCGCATATCCGCTAGCATTGGACTGTCCGCTTACCTGTGGGAGGCCCCTATATATCATCCCATGCTCAAACATTCTCGCTGCGCTGCGAAACTGCGCGTGGGACGATATATAGGGGCCTCCCACAGGTAAGCTGCGTTAACGTACTAGCGGCTATACCAGATTCCCCACCAGTAGAATCTGAAAAGGGGAACCAGAAAATATAAATACAGTAAGTCGATGCGACAAAGGAGGCGTCCCTTTATCGCATCGACTTACTAGAAAAGTAAATATTGTTTCAAGCGAGTAGCCGCCCGCCCGGGGCTTACCTATATCGTTCCACGCGCAGTTTCGCAGCGAGCGAAGCGACGCGAGAATGTTTGAGCATGGAATGATATAGGTAAGCCCCGGGCGGGAGGGATACGAGTACCCCTAGGCGACGCCGCTGGAGCCGAAGCCTCCGTTGCCTCGGTCGGTTTTGTCTAGTTCGTCTACCTCTATGAGGTTGACCGTGGGGACTTCTTGGATGACGAGTTGGGCTATGCGGTCGCCTTTGTTGATTTGGATGTTGTTGGAGGGGTCCAGGTTGATGAGGATAACCTTGAGTTCTCCTCGGTAGTGGGCGTCGATGAGGCCCGGCGTGTTAACTATAGACAGGCCCTGCTTGATGGCCAAGCCGCTGCGGGGCTGGACGAAGCCGGCGTAGCCATCGGGCAAGGCGATGGCCAGCCCAGTAGAGACCAGACGACGTTCGAAGGGCTTCAGGACGCAGTCCTCGTTGGAGCGCAAATCCAAGCCGGCATCGGTGGGATGGGCGTATTTGGGAAGCTCGACGGTGGGGTCGAGACGCTTTATGTTGACGGTAATGTTGGACATGGAATCACCTTAGCTTGTCGAGCTCTTGCAGAAACTCATCGACGTCTTTGAAATCGCGGTAGACCGAGGCAAAGCGGATGTAGGCCACCTTGTCGATCTTGGCCAAGCGCTTGAGCACCATGTCACCCAACTCATGGGACGTGACGGCCGTCAGCGTGCGAGAGCGCAGCTCGACCTCGATGTCGTCGATAATCTCATTGAGCTTCTTAGTATCGATATCACGCTTGATGGTGGCGCGCATCAAGCCGACGAGCAGCTTATTGCGATCGAACCGCTGCTTGGTTCCGTCTGACTTAATGACCTCGATTGGGTCTTCGCATCGCTCAAACGTTGTAAAGCGATAGTTACACGAACAACATTCGCGACGGCGCTTAATGGTGTTATTTGACTCCTGCATACGGGAATCAACGACGCGGGTATGTGCCTTGCCACATTTGGGACAGCGCATGGTACCTCCTCTTAAACGATAACAAGGGTACCATGCGCAGCGCGATAATGATTACGAACGAGCAGGAACCTTAAGATGCGCACCGGCGGCGAGCGAACCATGCTCCAGATGATTGACGTTACGGATCATGTCGGAAGTCTCTTGCGTGGAAAGGCCTTCGATAGGATATTCCTCGGCAAGCGACCAAAGAGAATCACCAGGCTGAACGCGAATAGTCTCGTAGGTAACGTTGGAAACGGACTCGGCATACGCGGCGTGACGAGCGCTAAAGACCGACGTAGCGAGGACAACGAAGAGCGTAAGCGCAACGGCAACGGCGACAATCGTCGGAACCTTCAGGGCAACGCGGGCCGGCGCAACTACAGCCTGCTGATTGCGAGCAGACTTTACGGTCAAAGGCTGAAAGCCGGAGCGGCCACCCTGAACAACCGTAAAAGTGGGTTCTGCAGGCGTCTCGAGTTTAAGGGCAAGGTTTCCCTGGACCATATTCGTTGCGTTCATCATGTTCTCCTCTCGCGTGTTTTGCTGAGAACAGTTTTATCAAGCCGCGCGGACAAAAATGTCTAGCGCGAGAACGAATGTTCGGTTATTATTATCTTCGAACAGTTGTTCCTGTCAAGCAAAATTCGAACATTTGTTTGACATGGGTAGAGAGGATGCCCTGATGGCTCGCAAAATTACCAAGCGTCAGCAGCAAATTTACGACTTCATCAAGGAATATCAGCAGGAGAAGGGTTATCCGCCCAGTGTGCGCGAGATGGCATCTGCCGTGGGCCTTTCCTCCCCCAGCACCGTGCACGCCCACTTATCTGCCTTGGAGGCGCGCGGGCTGCTCAAGCGCGATGCCACCAAACCGCGCGCCCTGGAACTCTTTAACGAGGACGGCTCCTCTGTCTCAATTTCTAAATCTGACGAGCCCACCGCACCTCGCGGAACGGTCTCGCTACCGCTCGTTGGTCGCGTCGCGGCTGGGATTCCCATTCTGGCCGAGCAGAATATCGAAGACACTTTTACTATCCCGACCGAAATCGCCACTGATCAGGGTTCCTTTATCCTTGAGGTGCATGGGGGCTCAATGATCAATGTCGGCATCTTCAATGGCGATTACATCATCGTCCGTGAACAAAAGAGTGCCATGAACGGCGAAATCGTCGTGGCCATGATTGATGGTTCAGCGACCGTCAAGACGTTCTACAAGGAGCAGGGACGCGTACGCCTACAGCCTGAGAATGACACCATGGAGCCTATCTATGCAACGAATCCCGTTATCTTGGGCAAAGTCGTCGGCTTGATGCGCCGGTTCTCGTAATGCAAAAACGCATCACCATCTTTGATACCGTCCGCGGGTTTACGATAATTTCAATGGCAGGTTTTCACGCTTGCTACGATCTCGCCTACCTGTACGGTTGGGATATGCCCTGGTTTACCCAGACTGTCTTTCAAGACATCTGGCGCGCCAGCATCAGCTGGGTATTCTTGTTTATCGCGGGTTGGATGTGCACTCTTTCGCGCAACAATATCAAACGTGCCGCCAAATACGCCTTAGCAGCACTCGTCGTCTGGCTGGCAACAACACTTGTCTCAGTCGATGATTCGGTTAATTTTGGCATCATCTACTGAATGGCCGCATGTACCGGCATCGTGGCGTTGACCGATCCCGTCCTTAAAAAGATATCAGCGAGATGGGGCATGTCCCTATGCCTTGTGATGTTCGCCCTCACCTGGAGCATCCCCAAAACAATCTACCCTGTCCCCTACCTGGCGTGGCTGGGATTTCCGAGCCCTGGGTTTGTCTCAGGTGATTACTACCCCATCATCCCGTTTATCTTTATGTATCTTGCAGGATACTTCGCCGCACATATAGCGCAGGGAATCGATAAGACCGTCCCTAGCTGGGCCTACGCCAACTCCCTGCCGGCGCTCGCCAGCCTTGGACGTTATGCACTACCCTTTTATCTGCTGCATCAGCCCATTATACTGGGCATTTTGGAGCTCGCCTACTCGGTGCGATAACGCTCGAGCCGCGGTGCGACACGAGCCGGCAGTTTCGCCACAATACGAACGCCATCCTCAAGATATTCCTCATGCAAAAGGGTCCCCTGCTCATGCACGAGCGTAATGAGCGCACCTTCACGATATGGAATGTCGGCTGAAAGCAGTACATCGGTGGCAGCTGCCTCGCGAGCAATGCGATCGACGAGATCGTCGAGCCCCTCGCCCGTTTGGGCCGAGAACAGAACGGCTTCCGGAAAACGACGACGGAAACTTAATCGATCAACGCTATCGAGAAGATCGATTTTATTGAATACGGTCAGCGTTAGGCGCTCTCCAGCGCCGATCTCATCAAGCACGCGGTCGACAGCCTCCAGCTGTCGCTCATAGTCCTCGTCAGACGCATCTACGACTTTGAGAATTAGATCGGCACCCAACACCTCGGACAGCGTCGATTTAAAGGCATCGACAAGACCATGCGGCAGCTTTTGAATAAAGCCGACGGTATCGGTAATCGTCATTCCGCGACCGCCGGGCAGGCGATACGAACGCGTCGTCGGGTCGAGCGTAGCAAACAGCTTGTCCTGCGAAAGTACCGTAGAGCCTGTCAGGCGATTGAGCAACGTCGATTTACCGGCATTGGTATAACCGGCTAACGCGACGCGAAACGCCGGTGACTCAATGCGACTCTTGGATTGAACATCACGACGCTGTTCAACCTGCTTGATCTCACGACGAAGCGCAGCGATCTTATTACGAATGAGGCGACGGTCGACCTCGAGCTGACTTTCGCCCTGACCAAAGCGTGAGCCGATGCCGCCGCGCGTCTGTTCCTTGGCGAGATGGCTCCACATGCCGCGCAGACGAGGCAACAGATATTGAAGCTGCGCCAGCTGTACCTGTAGGCGTCCCTCACGCGTCTGAGCATGCAGGCCAAAGATATCCAAGATCAGTGCCGTACGATCGATAATCTTTACCGGCTCGCCCACGGCTTTCTCCAAATAGGATTGCTGCGAGGGCGTCAGGTCGTCGTCAAAAATAACGACATCGGCATCCATGCGATGTACCAGACCGCACAGCTCCTCTACCTTACCGGAACCGATAAATGATTTGGGATACGGCTTTACCAAACGCTGAGACAAGCGAGCCACGCACTGGGCACCAGCCGTGTGGGCAAGGCGCTCCAGCTCATCGAGCGATCGATCGAGTGGCCATGCATTGTCGCGCCACTCAACACCAACCAAAATGGCACGCTCGGGCTCGGGTGCCGTGGGAACAAGGGGGAAACGAGCCATTAGGCAGCCTCAATACGATGCAGGATATCAGCAACGACCTCATCGATCGTACATTCATCCATATCAAACCACGCGATACGGTCATCGCGCTTAAACCACGAAAGCTGACGCTTGGCATAACGACGCGAACGCATCTTGATGAGTTCGCGAGCCTCATTCATAGAAATCACGCCATTGAAAGCATCAATGATCTCTTTATAGCCAATTGCCTGCATCGAAGTCAGGGCATCTCCCAGCCCCTGGTCCATAAGACCGCGAACCTCATCAACAAGACCCTGCTCAAACATCACATCGACACGTAGGTTAATGCGTTCATAGAGCACCTCGCGATTTCGCGTCAGGCCAAACCATAACGCATGATAATGCTCGCGCGGAACACTAAACTGCGACTTTTGTTGCGCATAGGAAACGCCATCATCGTGCATTTCGAGCGCGCGAATCACACGCCGCACGTTATGCGGATGAATAACAGCAGCTGATTCTGGATCGCGCTCGGCAAGCAGGGCATGCAGTTCTTCCTCGCCAATACGCTCGGCAAGCTCCTGATACCCCGCGCGACGATCGTCCTCAAGCTCGCCCGAGGGAAAATCCATCTCATCCAGGGCGGCCTTGAGATACAAGCCTGTGCCCCCGCAAAACACCGGTAGGCGGCCCTCGCCAAGCAAACGCTCAACATGCGCGCGAGCGTCAGCCTGATAAAGCGCCGCAGAGTACGCCACACCCGGCTCTACAATGTCGACGAGACGCAGCGGCGCCGTACACTCATCGGGCGCCATCTTTGCGGTACCGATGTCCATGCCGCGATAGATTTGCATCGCATCGCACGACAGCACTTCGGACGAAAGACGAGCCGCCAAACGGTCGGCAACACCACTCTTACCAACCGCCGTCGGACCGACGATCGCAACGGCGGAAAAACCTGCCCCTGGAGCAACCATTAGCGCGGCTCGCCCACAACGGAGCCGGACAAATACCAGGTCTTGGCAACGTCAACGTCAACATCAACGATCTTGCCAACAAGCTGATCGATGCTGTAACCCTCGGGGATAGGCGCATGCACGGTCTGATTCTTGGGACTCTTGCCCAGCAGGACCGCGTCGTTCTTTTTACTCGTTCCCTCAATGAGCGCCGGCACCACAGTATGAAGCTCACCCTGGTTGTACTCGTGCGCCGTGGTCTCGATAACCTTAACCAGGCGGTTGAAACGCTCGAGAATAACCTCATGCGGCGTAGGATCGTCAATCTCGGCGGCCGGGGTACCGGCGCGCTTGGAATAGATGAAGGTATAGGCCTGAGCATAGCGGACCGTCTCGGCAAGTGAGAGCGTCTGCTCAAAGTCTTCTTCAGTCTCGCCCGGGAAGCCAACGATAATGTCGGTCGAGAGCGCGATATCGGGCATGCGGTTGCGAATGCGATCGACCAGGCCCAGATAGTCCTCGCGTGTATAACGGCGATTCATCTCTTTGAGGATCCGTGTCGAACCTGACTGGACGGCCAGGTGCAACTGCGGCATAACGGCAGGCGTTTCGGCCATGGCGTCGATGGTCTCGGGCAGCAGGTCCTTGGGATGCGAAGACGTAAAGAAGATGCGCTCCACACCCGTATCGCCCACGGCACGCAGCAGATCGGCAAAACGCGGATTGCCAAACAGATCGCGACCATATGAGTTAACGTTTTGGCCCAGCAGCGTAATCTCACGCACGCCCTGGCGCACCAAACCGGTCACCTCGTCGACAATCTCCTCGAAGGGGCGACTTTTTTCGCGACCGCGCACGTACGGCACGATGCAATAGGTGCAGAAATTATTGCAGCCTGTCATGATGGGCACCCAGGCGTGATACTGGGTCTCGCGATGCCACGGCATGCTCATGGCATCCGTATCCTCATGCTCATTGGTGCGGATATGACGCTTACCATCAAGGAACGCCTCGGCAATGAGCTCGGCCACATGTGCGATGGAATGCGTGCCAAAGATGACATTGACGTTATCGACGTTGGTGAGCAGGCCCTCTCCATCACGCTGCGCGATGCAGCCGCCCACGGCAACCACACGCTTGCCCGAAGGCGAAGGCGGCAGGCTTTTGCAGGAATTGCACTGACCGTACAGGCGAGTATCGGCGGCCTCACGCACACAGCATGTCATGAAGACAACGATATCGGCATGCTCGGGATCGAGCGCCATGAGGCAGCCATACGAATCAAGCAGACCGCTCACACGCTCGGAGTCGTGCTGATTCATCTGACAGCCAAAGGTGCGGATAAAGTAGGTTTTACCGGCAAGAATATCGCGTACGGAACGCTGGTCCATGTGCATAAGTCCTAACGATGGGGAGCGAAACGAGGCAAGCAGAAGCTATGCCACAGGCTTAACATCATCCATGACGACGTTATCCATAGCAGCTCGATTGATCTGGTGAACGTAGATAGAAAGGCGGATGGCCGTGCGCGACTCCCCGTTAATGAGGATGTCGGAGAACACAGGCGCGCAGGAAATATCAAAACCGGTTGGAATCAAAAAACCGCGCGCGATAGCAACGGCCTTAATGGCCTGGTTGACAGCACCGGCACCGACACACTGGATGTTGACGGGTACACCATCCTTGACCATGCCGGCGATGGCGCCGGCAACGGACGCGGGCGATGATTTGCTTGATACCTTCAGGCAATCCATGAAGAAACTCCTGCGTTTAAAAGTACGTTTTAACTGCAATAACTGTATCGTACCGAGTGGACTCGGTAAAGGCACTATTCCTCTTTGGCAAGATCGAAGGTCACGGTGATTCGATCACGCGAAACACGGATCTTTGGGTCGCCGCAAAGATTGAGATAGTACCGGGCGGCAAGGTCATTAAAGTCGCGCTCCACAGCACGCGAAAACTGTGCCATGTCATCCTTGGCAATACGCAGCCCACGACGATCCTTCGCGAGATCGACAGGAGCCGGCGCATGCGAGGATGAGTCACGCTCGCGCAGCAGACGCGCAGTCACACCGCGAACGGGCTTAATCTGCCCTGCCAAAATGCGATGGGCCGTGCGCTCGGACATCTCAAGACCCAAACCCGAACAAATACGAATAAAGTCCTCGGCATCAGAGGCAAGGCCTAAACGATCGACAACCGGAAGCTCGCTCTCATCATCAATAAACAGGAGACGAGACGTATCGAGCCGACTTGACGCCTGAGCATAAAGGGTCGCGGCAATCTCAGACGGAGAACCAAGATAGACATCGCAACCACGCAACTCCTCGAGCGCAAACTCACAGGCAGCGCGAATAATATTATGCGGACCGCGAGCACAGACATAACGTCCGTCCTCATCCTTGACGGCCTGGGGCCAGCTGGACTGATCGGCACGCTCACTGAGGCGGTCGGCTGCAACGCTCACCTTAAAGGCTGAACCAAGATCGACGCCGGACGTGACCACACGCTGTCTCTTATACACATCTGACGCTGCCGACGACGGAGAGAGTGTAGATCT
>URBB01000042.1 GCA_900545835.1 uncultured Collinsella sp.
CGCGGCTGATCCGGTCCGACCGGGCCGCGCGGCAAGGAGATATATTGCCAGACCGCGAAGCCCTGTGGGACGTCAATTCCACTCTTCACAAGTCCTACACAATACATCGCTTCCTATATAAGTCATAGAAAGGCTGGTGCAGAAATACTGCACGTATCAGATGATGACCCTTTGGTTCAGGAATATATAGAGATCGGTCACCTGTAAGTGTTTATCTACCCGCGCTTTTAGCAATGTAAACCGCGCTTCAGATAAAAAGAGGGAGCGCCGCGCACAACGCGACACTCCCCTAGCGATTCAAGAGAATCTATTAGGCCTCGAGAGCCTTCTTGGCGATGGTAGCCAGCTCGTTGAAGGACTCGATGTCCTCGTAAGCCATCTGAGCCAGGACCTTGCGGTCGAGCTCGATGCCGGCAACCTTCAGGCCGTGCATGAACTGAGAGTAAGAGATGTCGTTCAGGCGAGCAGCAGCGTTGATACGAGTGATCCAGAGAGAACGAATCTCGCGCTTCTTGTTGCGGCGATCACGATACTGATACTGCAGGGAGTGCTGGACCTGCTCTTTAGCATGCTTGTAAGTACGCGAAGCGGCACCGTAGTAACCCTTCGCACGGTGCATAACGGTACGGCGCTTCTTCTTGGCGGCAACAGCGCGCTTAATACGTGCCATGTTCTATCAACTCCTAGACGGTAAAACGAAAAACGGGAACGCGAACTTAGGCGAGACGCGACTTGATGACCTTGCGGTCGGCAGCGGCGATCTCGGTCTCCTGACGGAAGCCACGCTTACGCTTGGTGGACTTCTTGCTCAGGATGTGGCTCTTGAAAGCCTTGGCGCGCATAAGCTTGCCGGTACCAGTCTTGCGGAAACGCTTCTTGGTGCCGCTGTGGGACTTCATCTTAGGCATGAAATACTCCTTAATCGGTTACAGAACACTAGTTACTTGGTATCGCTTGCCGCTTTATCCTCATCGAAGGCGCCCTTAATCGGGGCGAGCAGCATAAGCATGTTACGGCCTTCCATCTTAGGCTTGGACTCGACCGTAGCGTAAGGCTTGAGATCCTCGGCGAGACGCTCGAGAACGTTAAGGCCCTGCTCCGGGTGAGCCATCTCACGGCCGCGGAACATGATGGTGATCTTAACGCGCGCGCCCTTCTTGAGGAAACGCAGAACGTGGCCCTTCTTGGTCTCGTAGTCGCCAACGTCGATCTTGGGTCGGAACTTCATTTCCTTGACCTCGACCTTGGACTGGTTCTTACGAGCAGCCTTGGCCTTCATGGCCTGCTGGTACTTGAACTTACCGTAGTCCATGACCTTGCAGACCGGCGGCTCCGCGTTGGGAGCGATCTCGACCAGGTCGAGACCCTGATCGTCGGCGACGCGCTGAGCATCGCGGATGGCGAACAGGCCGAGCTGAGAGCCATCGACGCCAATCAAACGGCACGAAGATGCAGTAATCTCGTCGTTGATGCGGGTGTCATCAGACTTAGCTATTTTCCCTACCTCCATTCATAAAAAAATAACCCGGCGCTTCTCAGCAACCAGGTCGTACACATAGACATCCTCGATTTGAGGAAGAGAATCTAATTTGTATGACCAGTCAGCTGCTCATTGGCGCCAAAAGGTGGGAACCCTCGGGTTCCTCTTTAGGGCATTGCGGAAACAACGCTTTGCGAATAATAACACGTACAGCGCGTTATCACATTACGTACACGAAAAAGGGGGCCGCAACCCCCTTGAAGCGCAGGTGCATTTATGGTGCCCGAGGCGAGACTCGAAGGGACTTCGCTTCGCGAAGCCCCGGGCTTCGGGCGCATGGCGCCCTCGCCACGCTCCGCTACAAACAGGCCACAGGCCTGTTTGCTTAACGCTCCGCGCGCTCACGCGAGTTCGGCACGAAAAAGGGGGCCTTGACCCCCTTGAACGCTCACTTGCATGTATGGTGCCCGAGGCGAGACTCGAACTCGCACGTTGTTGCCAACGGTGGATTTTGAGTCCACTGCGTCTGCCAATTCCGCCACTCGGGCACGTAATGCGTGAGTTAGTTTATCACAGCTTTCTGTTGATTAGTCCGAAAATGGAACTTCGAGCATTTCGATAAGCTCAACCTTGCGTAACATCTCCCGCTTACGACATCCACGTCCGTCAACCGAGGCCTCGCCCATCTGGTTGTCATAGGGATCCTCGCGCATACCATCGAAAGCAGGCACAAATTCAGCCTGGAATCGATTGTTGGCCACCATACGCCACGGGTCGAGATTGCCAAAGTAGTGACGGCGGCGCCACTCCTCCCCCATCCTGCGAGCAGAAGATCCAAATGACACGTCGGCGTTGAGCCAACCGGTCTGCGGCGTATAGAACTCTGCCCAGTCGTGCGACCCCACCGAATCGGGCGCAACATACAGGCCGCTCTGCCAACGGGCAGGCACGCCCGCGATACGGCACATGGTGATAAACGTGAGCGCCATAACGCCGCAATCGCCGCGGAGCGAGTGTGCGCAGTCATCGGCGATGGAGCCCAAAAGCAGATATGGTGGCTGATAGCGATAGTCGATATGTTGCGTCAGATAATCATAGATGGCGCGAGCACGGTCGAGCGGATCAACGAGCCCGTCAATGATGCGCGCCGTCAGTTGGCGCAGATACGGCGTAAACGCGATGTGCGGACGGTCCTCGGAAGCGTCCTCGGGTAGCGGTGCATCCATGCATGGGCGTTCGGGCAGTGCACCTCCATAAATGTCGCAATAGGCAGCATTAATGTGATAACGATAGGATACCGAGAACGAGCGAACGGTCGAAGAACACCATGAAGCGGTGCGTGCCGGCGCATCCTCGGGGGCAACATGCCCCTCCGGCGTCATATCGAGAACTTCGACCTGAGACTGTTGACGGCAGGCGGCGGCAACGGGAAGCCACGCGCGAACGGCCTCCCCCTCAAGAGCACCGGGAACAGACACGGACGCCTTAAGAGTAATGACGCGAGACAGCCCATTCTGCGATTCCATCTCCTTGAGCATCTGGTTGCGCAGCGCAATTCCGTCCGCAGGATCAGGACGCATGCCGGGGACCTCTTTGGGATACACGCGAAGCGAATCGAGGAAGTTGTCGAGAACGAACAGCTCGCCATCGATAAAGCGCCAGTCAATACGCTTACGATTAATCAGGTCATCAAACTGCTCTTCGGTAAACTCTGGCCACTCCTCGCGAATCATCGCAATAGCCTGATCGCGCGACACCGAAAAATGAAGCGGCGTCTCGAGCATGCGATACCGCTCGGCACGGACACAAGCCGCCAGCGAAGGCTCAGGGTTCTGCTCCAAAAGGCGATCGCAGGCAGCAACAGCCTGCGTCAAATACCCGGCATCCTTAAGACGAAGAATCTCGGGCGGCAGACCAATATCGAGATGACGAAAATCATCACAGCAAACATCAACAGAGCAACCAACAGGACCCTCGTCAATAACTATCCCATCCGAAGGCAGCACATCAATAACAGCCATACCAAACTCCAAGTCACTAGAACGCTTGAAGCCCATTGTAGCGAGATAAAAAGAAAGCCCCAACAAGGGAGCCATCAACGCCGCCGAACGGTAGTCAATAAATAAATTCAGCCCAGTAACCCTGCGGCGTTAAACGAAGGAAGCCCCGTCTCCCGGAACTGTTTCCTTGGCGCGACTTCTGGCGAAGCCAGGTGAGCGCAAAGGAAACAATGTAGGGGGACGGGGCTTCCGGCGGGAAGTTTAGCGACGCTTACGCCTTGTTGACGGAGCCAAACTCCTCCATGAGCTCCTTGGTGCGGGCAACGATGTTGTCGCGACCAGGCTTGAGGAGCTTGCGGGGGTCAAAGCCCTTGCCCTGCTGATCCTTGCCAGCCTCGATATACTCGCGAACGCCCTTGGCGAAGACGAGCTGCAGATCGGTGTTGACGTTGATCTTGGAGATACCCAGGGAGATGGCCTTCTTGATCTGATCCTCGGGGATGCCGGTACCACCGTGCAGAACGAGGGGCAGGTCGCCGGTCTGAGCCTTGATCTCGCCCAGACGCTCGAAGGAAAGGCCAGCCCAGTCGGCGGGATACACGCCGTGGATGTTGCCGATACCGCAGGCGAGGAAGTCGACGCCCAGGTCAGCAATCTGCTTGCACTC
The DNA here is from genome assembly GCA_900545835.1 of uncultured Collinsella sp. Classification (GTDB taxonomy): domain Bacteria; phylum Actinomycetota; class Coriobacteriia; order Coriobacteriales; family Coriobacteriaceae; genus Collinsella. Next base: position 4,148 of record URBB01000042.1, read on the forward strand.
AGCGGGGTCAGCGAGCTCGCCGTTGGAGGTCACGCCGTCCTCGGTGCCGCCGATGCCGCCGACCTCGGCCTCGATGGACATGCCCTTGGAGTGGGCAAGCTCAACGAGCTCCTTGGTGCGGTCGAGGTTAAGCTGGAAGGTCTCCTCGTGAGAGCCGTCATACATGATGGACGTGAAGCCGGCCTCGATGCACTTGAAGCAGTCCTCGTAAGAACCGTGATCGAGGTGAAGGGCGACGGGGACGGTAACGCCCGTGGCCTCGACGGCAGCCTTGACCATGTCGGCGCAGACCTTGAAACCGCCCATCCACTTAGCGGCACCAGCGGTGCACTGAAGGATCAGCGGAGACTTGGCCTCCTCGGCGGCCTGGAGAATAGCCAGGGTCCACTCGAGGTTGTTGGTGTTGAAGGCACCGAGAGCGTACTTGCCGGCCTCGGCCTTCTTGAGCATGTCTGCTGCGTTGACGAGCATAAAAGAAACCTCCTGTAAGGTTGCTCCGATAACGCCTGAGATTTTACCACGACATACCCGAGCATAAACGTTCGTTTGTTCACGAATACCATCCGATTGGACAATTTTTGACCGTTTGCCCCACAGAATCGACCCACTGGGGAAAATAGCTTGACGATTGAGCGGTCTTCGTGGTTCGAAAGACGGCTTCGAGCCTACATCTGCATAAACGGATTCTGCATAAGTTCGCGCGCCATCGTGGTCGAATCGCCATGGCCCGTCAAGCAAACGGTATCGGGCGGAAGCGTCTTGGCAAGTTTGGAGAGCGAGCGCATAATCGCCGCCTCGTCACCGCCGGAAAGATCGGTACGACCGTGGCTGCCCGGGAAAAGCGTGTCGCCCACAAAGGCGATGTTCCCCTGCTCGGTCGCGGCGAACAGGACGATGCCGCCCGGCGTATGCCCCGGCGTCTCGATCACCTGCAGGCAGATATCGCCCAATTCAATCGTATCGCCCTCGGCAAGCAGCCGCGTCGGCTCGCCCGGATCGGGCGTCTCAATACCCCACATGGCGCGCTGCTCCTCGATATTTGCGCGAGGCACCGTCACGTCCTTAGCGCACAACTCATATAGTGCGCTGTCGCCAACGACAGCTCGAACCCCGGCGACCCCGCCAACATGGTCGGCATGACCGTGCGTGCAGACAGAGCCGAGTACGCGAACTTCGGGATGCGCGGTGCGGATATGCTCCACAAGACGCTCGCCCTCCCACGCCGGATCGACGATTAAGCACTCGTCATTCGAAATCACGGCGTAACTGTTGGTCTGAATCGGGCCGTTGACGAGTGCCTCAATCGAAGCTGCACCTCGGGGTGTCAGGTCCAAAGTCATATCGCCCATGCGCATACCCTCCTTCTAAAATACGTTCGAGGCACCAAACGATGCCTCGAACGTAACCAATATCTATGATGCTGAGAGGCTCTCGCACCTACACACGGCGCTTGAGCTGAGCTCCGCCTTCGCCGGGCATAAGACGGCGAGCGTCGTAGACCGAATCGACACTGCTGATGGAAGCCAGCAGCGGATCCAGACCGCTCGCGTCCGAGATCTCGACCATAAAGCGCAGGGTTGCAATACCCTCGCGGTTGGTCGACGTGGCGGCAGAAAGGATATTGCCGCCCGCATCGCCAATGGCAATGGTGACATCCTTGAGCAGGCCCATGCGGTCCAGGCACTCGACCACGATCTCGACCTGGAAGAGGGTGTCGGCAGCGCCGTCCCACTCCACATCGATCATGCGCTCGGGATGTTCCATAAGACCCTTGACGTTGGGGCAGTTGGCGCGATGCACCGAAACGCCACGGCCGCGCGTGATGAAGCCGACGATGTCATCGCCCGTCACCGGATTGCAGCAATGCGCCAGACGGACCAGCAGACCGCTGTTGCTCTCGCCCTTGACGATAATGCCGTTGCTGGCGCTCTTGCCGCGCTTTTGCGGCTTGCGGTTGGAGCCGCGGGCAGGCTGCTTGACGATCTCGGCAATGGCTTCGGTCTTGGTGAGCTGCTCCTCGGGCTTGGGGTCCAAGATTTGCTCGACCTTGTTACCCACAGCGCGCGGGGCAACCTTGCCGGCGCCGACGGCGGCAAACAGGTCCTCGAGCTGCTTGTAGTTAAACTGCTCCGCCACGGCGTTGAGCGCACGCGTGGATCGCGGCGTAGAGATGCCATACCCGCGCTTGCGCAGGTCCTTGGCCAGTATATCGCGGCCGGCAGCAGCGTCATCGTCTTTGGTCGCGGCGGCGAAGTAACGGCGGATCTTTGACTTGGCGGAAGGTGTCTTAACGATCTTGAGCCAATCACGCGACGGCTTGGAACTCTTGTTGGTCAGGATCTCGACACGGTCACCCGTCTTAATCTCGTGCGTGAGCGGAGCCACCGCACCGTTGATTTTAGCGCCGACGCAGTGGTTTCCCACCTCGGTGTGAACGGCATAGGCAAAGTCGAGCGGTGTAGAGCCGGCACGAAGCGCCATGACCTCGCCCTTGGGTGTAAAGACAAAGATCTCCTGGTCGAACAGATCGACCTTCAGCGAGTGCAGGTATTCCTTGGCGTCCGTAATCTCGTCAGACGCTGCCCAATCGAGCGAATGTTTGAGCCAGTTAATCTGGTCGTCCAGACGCTGGGCATCATTGGTCTTAGACGCAGACGATCCGCCCGACTTCTTATAGAGCCAGTGGGCGGCAATGCCGTACTCGGCCTGTTCATGCATCTCATAGGTTCGAATCTGAATCTCGAGCGGGCGGGCCGTGGGGCCGATAACCGTCGTATGGAGCGACTGGTAGTTGTTGACCTTGGGCATGGCGATATAGTCTTTGAAGCGACCGGGCATGGGGTGCCACAGCGTATGCACCGCGCCGAGCGTGGAGTAGCAATCGCGCACCGAATGCGTGATGACACGCAGTGCCACCAGGTCGTAGATCTCGGAGAATTCCTTGCCCTTGCGCTTCATCTTTTGGTAGATGGACCAATAGTGCTTGGAACGGCCATTGATCTGGAAGCCCTCCAGGCCAATGCGGTTGAGCTCGTCGGTGAGCGTCTTGATAGTCTCGGCCAGATAGCGCTCGCGAACCTCGCGCGACTCAGCCACCATGCGCGCAATGCGCTGGTAGGCATCGGGCTCCAGGTAGAAGAAGGACAGGTCCTCGAGCTCCCATTTAATGGAGCTCATGCCCAGACGGTCGGCCAGGGGCGCATACACGTCCATGGTCTCGCGAGCCTTAAACAGGCGACGGTCCTCGCGAAGGGCCGCCAGCGTACGCATGTTATGCAGGCGGTCGGCAAGCTTAACGATAATGACGCGGATGTCCTTGGACATGGCGAGGAACATCTTGCGCAGCGTGAGGGCCTGCTTCTCGTCCATGCTGTCGACTTCGATGTTGGTGAGCTTGGTCACGCCATCGACGAGCTCGGCTACCGTATCGCCAAACAGGCCGGACACATCGGCAAGCGAGGTCTCGGTATCCTCGACGGTATCGTGTAGCAGCGCGGCGCACACCACATCGCAGTCCATCTTGAGATCGGCCAAAATGATGGCCACCTCGACGGGATGGTTAATGTACATCTCGCCCGAGCGGCGCTTTTGGTTGCAGTGCTTCTCGGCGGCAAAGCAATAGGCCTGCTCCACCTTAGAGAAGTCCTCCTCATTCATATATTTGAGGCACAGGCGCTCCAGCTTGTCGTAGCTGTCCGCCATAATCTCGGGCGGCAGCTCATCGGCATGCTTATAGTGCTCCATCTCCGAAAACGGCTGGAGGGTGGAATCATGGGCGGTACGGGCTGCGGCATCCATCGAGGTCCCCTTCCCCTAGGCCCGCGGTACGATCGGGCGGTTAACTTTGGCTAGCATATCAGAAGCGCACGAATCGAGTGCCCAGCTCCGGAAAGCCGAGAACTCCATGCGCGAGCGCAAGCCCTCCAAATAGCGAATTGACCTGCTCAATTGCACACGGCCGGGGTTTTCGGCCATCGCGATGCGACGGGTGTCGTCAAACCCCGAAACGCGACAGAAACCAAGCTCTTCGAAGATTCCCAGGCCGCTTTCCACCGAGCGCTCGTCGACCGGCGTGCGGGCATCGATGGCAAGGCACATCTGCGCGATGTCGATATCGCTCGCGCTAAACGAGTCGTCTCCGGTCTTGCCGCGGTTGGAGCGCCACATAGTCTGCAGCGCTCGATAGAGCGTGACGAGTTCATCGCGCTCGGGCGCGTAGCAGTCGAGCAGGCGCTCGTTAATGCGAGCGTCACGCGACGAATAGAGCAAGTGAATCACGGCAGGTTGGCCGTCGCGACCGGCGCGTCCGCTCATCTGGTTAAATTCAATGCTGCCAAACGGCATGTGGTAGAGCACGACATGGCGAATATCGGGCAGGTTGACGCCCTCACCAAAGGCAGAGGTCGAAACGATGCAGCTGAGGCTTCCGTCACGAAACGCTTCCTCAACACGGCGACGATCGGAGCGCGCAAGCCCCGCGTTATAGAACGCGATGCGGGTCGCGCAATCGGGCACCCGCTTGCGCAGCGTCTTGGCAAGCGCCACGGACTGATCACGCGAGTTGACGTAGATGACGGTCTTCTCCCCCGTAGCCACGATCGACACCAAACGGTTCTCGCGACTTGCAAGATCACGGTCGTCCTCGAGCTGCAGGTTCTCGCGCACCGTCTCGTCGACCACCGTGTGAGTGATCGGAAGCATGCGGGCAAGCTCGGCCACGACCGGAGCCGTCGCGGTGGCCGTCGCGGCCATAACGACCGGGTCGCCCAGGGCTTTGAGGATATCGGGCATGTCGAGATAGGCACTGCGGTCGCCGCCCTTGGCAAGGCCCGCGTGGTGCGCCTCATCGATAACGACAAAACCGATACGCCCCGAACGCGCAAAGCGGTCGCGGTGAATGGACAGGAACTCGGGCGTCGTGAGCACGATGCCGGTACGGCCCGAAGCCAAGCCGGCAAACACGTCATCGCGCGCCGCCTCCACGGTCTCGCCGGTCAGCACGCCAACGCCAATGCCAAGCGATGCCATCGTCGACGAGAGGTGATAGGCCTGGTCGGCAACAAGCGCACGCAGCGGATAGACAAAGACGCTCGCACGTCCGCGAAGCACCGCCTCACGCGCGGCATGTACATGGAAGATGAGCGACTTGCCGCGCCCCGTTCCCATAACGGCCAGAACACTTTGGTGATCGGCCAGGGCATCGAGCGCCTCGACCTGCGCGCGGTGCGGCTGGTTCGAGCCGATAAAGCTATGGATAAGCGAGCGCGTGAGCTCGGTATAGGAAAGCTGGGCGAGCGTCTCGCGCTTGCGCGACTCCAGGCGCAGGCCAGAATCCGCCGGCTGCACGCCACGACGAAGCTCGCATGCCGGATCGTCGACGCCGGGCAGCGTGGTATCGCGGACCAGAACATCCTTGATCATGAGCTTGGGCTTCACACGCCCCTGCCAATGCTCGGCAACGGCCTCGAACACCAAGTCGACAGCGCTATCGCAGTTGATGAGCTTATCGATTTGCGGCACGCGGAACATGATGGCCGGCACGCTCGCGGCGCCATCGGTCGCCACAAAGCGCATGTGCTCGCCGGTTTTGCCCACCACGGCGCGATCGCACATCGTCACGCCCTCGGCGGCCAGCAGCGGCACCTTGTTGCCCTGGCCAAACGGCTCAAGACGGGAAATCTGCTCTATAGTCTCGATATTCAGCTCGGAAAGGTCGACCGTGGCGGCAACCTCGTCGATGTCTTCAAAGTCCTCAGCGGGAATCTCCGATAGCACGGCGGAAAGGCGACGACGGAATTCATCGAGCTTGGATGCCTCGATGGTCACACCCACCGCACCGGCATGTCCGCCGCGACGAATCAGCAGGTCGGAACAGCGCTCGACGGCGTCAAACAGGTTAACTTTGCCCACCGAGCGACCAGAGCCGCGCGCGATACCGTCCTCGATCGAGAACAGCAGCGCCGGCACGTGATAGCGGTTGGTCAGACGGCTTGCCACGATGCCCTTGACGCCCTCGTGCCAGCCTTCGCCGCCCACAACGATCGCGCGCCCGCCGTCATAGGTCTCCTCGACCTTTGCCATGGCATCGCGCGTGAGCTCCGCCTCGATCTCACGGCGCTGGCGGTTGATTTCCTCGAGCTCAGCCGCCAGCGCGCTTGCTTCGATGGGATTGCGGGCAAGCAGCAGGTCGAGCGCCAGCTTGGGATCGGCCATGCGGCCGGCAGCGTTTAAGCGGGGAATGAGCGAGAATGACAGGCCATCCGCCGTAATGCTCGAAAGGTCCGCCTTGGCGAGCGCGGCAAGCGCGATATAGCCGGGGCGAGCGGTTACGCGCATCTGCTGGATGCCCTCGGCAACCAGCGCGCGGTTCTCGGGCGTGAGCGGCATCATGTCGGACACGGTGCCCAGCGCCGCGACCTCGATTAGCGAACGCCAATACGACGGCTTGCCCAGGCGCTCACCCAGGACTTGCACCAGCTTGAGCGCCACACCAGCACCGGCAAGCTCGCGCGAGGGGCCCTCGTCCTCGAGCTTGGGGTCGGTCAGGGGCACACCCTGCGGCACCTGGTCGGAGGGCTCGTGATGGTCCGTGACCACCAAATCGATCCCCAGGTCCTCCAAATAGGAAACCTCTTCCTTGGCGGCAATGCCGTTATCGACGGTCACGATCAGCTGGGGGCGAGCGAGCTCGTTAACGCGGTCGAGTGCCGCGCGCGAAAGACCGTAGCCCTCATCAAAGCGATGCGGAATAAACGGCGTGACATCGGCGCCAAACGTGCGCAGCGCCTCGGTCAACAGGCAGGTCGACGTAATACCGTCAACGTCAAAATCGCCAAAGACTGCAATGTGCTCGTGGTTGCGAATAGCACGCTCGACGCGGTCGGCAACGACCGACATGCCCGGGATAATGAGTGGGTCGGCCCAGTCGCGATCAAGCGAAGGCGTCAAAAACAATTGGCCCTCTTTGATGGAGTCAATGCCGTGCGCGACCATAATGCGCGCCACCAGCCCGGGAATGCCCAGACCAGCCGAAAGCTCCTTTTCGAGCTCGGGGTTTTGCTGAGCGACCGCCCAGCGATGCGTCGTCTTAAGCGATGACATAGGCACCCACCCCTGATAGGGGCAGGTCGCCGCGATACCTCTCACGGTTCATAGCGATGAGTCCTCTGTGTACGCCCGCTTCGGCAGGCAGATCTGTTGAACGGTTTTATTATACCGTGCAGCGCGGACGCAAAACGCCGCGGTGCGCCGCGGTTTCGGCAAACGATGGCGGTAATGGCCTCGAAATAATCGAGCGTTTCAGCCGCACGGACGCATACGAGCGTCTAGCATATCCATACAAACGAGTTCGCGGATAAAGGGAGTCACGGGACATATGAAGCAATGGGCTGGACTGGGAAAGTTCCTCGCGGGGCATATGCAGGTCATCGTTCCGATTTGCGTGGCGCTCGGCGTGCTCTTTCCCCAGCAGATTGGCGTGCTCAAGCCCATTGTTCCCGCCCTCTTCGCCTTTATGACGTTTCAGGGCGCGCTCAGCAACACCTTCCACCAGGTAGCCGAGGTGTTCCACCGTCCGCTGCACCTGATTCTGGCACTGCTCGTCTCGGCAGTGCTTATTCCCATCGCGGCGTATGCCATAGGGTCACTCTTCTTTGGCTCCAACCCCAACCTTGTCTGCGGCATCGTGCTCGAGTACAGCGTGCCCGTGGCCGTCACCGCTTTTATGTGGATCAGCATGTTCGGCGGCAACGGCCCGCTCGCGCTCACCATCATCCTGACGTCCTCGGTTATCTCCCCTGTGACGATTCCGCTCACGCTTAAGCTCTTGCTGGGTGCCACCGTCTCGATCGATGTGCCGAGCATGATGCAAGACATGGCCTTTATGATCGCCATCCCCGCCGTGCTCGGCATCGTGATCAACGAGCTCACGCGTGGATGGGGACACGAGAAGCTCTCCCCCGTGCTCTCGCCCGCCTGCAAATTCATGATGATGGGCGTTATCGCCTCCAACTCCACCGCCATGAGCGAGTACGTGCTGCACATGAACGCGGTGCGCTTGGAAGTCGCCCTCTTTATTTTGGTCTTCGCCATCAGTGGCTTTGTCGTCGGTTTTCTGGTCGCCCATACGCTGCATCTGCCATATAGCGAGACGACCACCATGTGCTTTACCTGCGGCATGCGTAACATCTCTTCGGGCGCCGTCATCGCCACGCAGTACTTTCCGGGCGAAGTCGTGTTTCCCGTCATGTGCGGAACGCTGTTTCAGCAGGTACTCGCCTCGCTTATCGGGCATCTCTTTGAGCGTCTGACCGGCGAGGAGCGCGCCGCCCAGCGCAAGCGCGTCGAAGCCGGCCGCGACGCCATGGCACGCTAGACTGTCCGCATTACGCGGGTATTAGTCTTGCTATACGAGCGTTTCCAGATGCGCACGCAGGCGCTCAGCATCGATATCGAGCGTTGTCTCAGCATTGACCTGGGCCAAACGATAGCCGACAAAGTAGGGCGAAACCACCCAACGCGGCAGCGCCTTGGCAATGGTCCGACCGCCCAGGTGATAGAAGAACAGGTTATACGACTCTGCGCGACCACCGTGGTGCTCGTTCAGGATATAGCGCAGAGCTACCTGGATTGCATCGGCGAAGAGATCCGCCTCGGCTTGGTCTCTCGTGTCATCGCTGGCAGCGATTCCCTGCGGGGCTGAAACGTTGATCTCAAAGAACCCCATGATCGGTTCGGTTGAGATGTCGACCGAGATTCTCCCCTGTTGCCAGACACTGATGCCTTCAAAGTTGGCTGAGGCCAGCGCCGCATAGCCGTCCTCCTGTTCCAAGCCCACAATCTGCATGTGTGGATGGACGAGGCTGCCGCCCGAAAGCGGGCCTTTGTTCTTGTACATGAGCACACTGCAGTACTGTTGGGAATCGATCATCTGCTGCCAACAGCCCAGGGCAAACCGCATCACATGATGCAGCTCATCCGGTTCATAGGTCACCAGGTCGGCGTCGTGATTGGCAGACTCGATCAATACGGTCTGACGTGTGGCCCGCAATGTCTTGAACTTATTCTCGAGCCAGATGCAGTCACCATCGCGCTGGATGATGTTGGCAAGCCCCTCCGTGTCGCAAAAGGGGCACGCGGTGCCAGGGCGACGATTATCGTCGGGCTTACCGCTCGCCTGCTGAACGTCAAATACCAGCGCCACGGGTTATACCTCCAGCGGCACGATCTTGGTGCCATGGAGCTCGGAGACGTCTAGCGCCGCCGCGACCGCGTCGCGATTTGCCGTAGTGATGCCGCCGCCGGGAAGGATGGTCAAACGATCACCCGCATACTCGATTAAACGAGCCAGGTGATCGAAATTATCCTCGATCGACGTACCGGCAGCGCCGCCATGCGTGAGGATGCGCGTAACGCCGCAGTCGGCAAGTGTATCAATCGCATCGAGCTGAGCCTCGGGCGAGAGCTGGTCAAATGCCATGTGGAAGGTGACGTCGATGGGCTCACGCTTACATTCCTCGGTCGCGCAGCCCGCAGCCATCACGAGGGCGCCAAGCGTAAGTTCGTCGAGCGCCCATCCGCCAGCGCAGGGTTTGCAGCAGCCAAAGACCAAGCCGTCAACGCCCGCACTCACGGCAAGGCCCAAGTCCATCTCCATCATGCGCAGCTCATCCTGGTTGTAGTGAAAGTCGCCGCCACGCGGACGGATCATGCACATCACCCGTGCATCGTGTTCGTGGGCATAGTTGGTCGTAGCGCTGATAACGCCGGCCGAGGGCGTGGTACCACCGACGGCAAGGTTATCGCACAGCTCGATGCGCCCCGCACCGGCCTCGATGGCCGCCGGCACCCGCTCAAAGTTCTCGGCACAAAACTCGTACAGCATAGATAGACCCCCAAAGACAGCAGATGTTTTCCGACGGGCATTGTCACACACCCCCATGAAGTTGCGGTGGAATAGGGACTCATTTGGCCTCTGGAGCCCGTATTCAGTCCCTATTTCACCGCAACTTAAAAAGGGGCGCTGACTGAGATAGTCAGCGCCCCTTTTGTTAGGTGGGTTAGCCTCCGAGGTAGGCTTTGCGGACGTTGTCGTCGTGCAGGAGCTCTTGGCCCGTGCCGGTCATGGTGATCTTGCCGGTCTCGAGCACGTAACCGCGTGTGGCGATGGAAAGCGCCATCTGCGCGTTTTGCTCGACCAGAAGCACCGTGGTGCCGGCCTTGTGCAGGTCCTCGACAATCTGGAAGATCTGTTCGATCAGAATCGGCGCCAGACCCATGGAAGGTTCGTCGAGCATAAGCAGTTTGGGGTTACTCATAAGGGCGCGCCCCATAACGAGCATCTGCTGCTCGCCGCCTGAAAGGGTGCCGGCGACCTGGCGACGACGTTCCTTCAGGCGCGGGAACTGCTCGTAGACGCGCTCCAGGCCCGGAGCCACCGTGGACTTGGGCTGTGTATAGGCACCCATCTCCAGGTTCTCCTCGACCGTCATCTGCAAAAAGGCGCGACGACCCTCGGGAACCTGAGCCAGGCCCTTACCAACCAGCTTATCAGCGGGCGTATGGGTAATGTCCTCGCCCATAAACTTGATGGAGCCGGTCTTGGAGCGCAGCAGGCCCGAGACGGTCTTGAGCGTTGTGGACTTGCCGGCACCGTTGGCACCAATCAAGGCCACGATCTCGCCCTCGTTAACGTTAAAGGAGATGTCCTTGATGGCGTGGATGGCGCCGTACCAGACGTTGATGTTGTAGACGGAAAGCATCGGCTCTGCCATTTAGTTCTCCCCCTTATCCTGCTTACCCAGATACGCCTCGATAACAGCGTCGTTGTTCTGGATTTCCTCGGCCGTGCCCTTGGCGATGACCTTACCAAAGTTGAGCACGCAAATGCCCTCGCAGATGTTCATAACGAGCGACATATCATGCTCGATAAGCATGATGGCGATGCCGAAGGTGTCGCGAATCTTGACGATGTTCGCCATGAGCTCTGCGGTCTCGGACGGGTTCATGCCGGCGGCAGGCTCGTCGAGCAGCAGTAGCTTGGGGTTGGTGGCAAGCGCGCGGACGATTTCCAGACGACGCTGAGCGCCGTAAGGAAGCGAGCCGGCCTGTTCATTTGCCAGGTGCTCCATGTCAAAAATGGACAGCAGCTCCATGGCGCGCTCGTGGGCGGCCTTCTCGTGCTTCCAATACGTCGGCAGGCGCAGCACGCCCTCAAAACCGGAGTAGCGCTCCTGGTTATGCAGACCGACCTTAACGTTGTCCTCCACCGTCATGGTATTGAACAGGCGGATGTTCTGGAACGTACGGGCAATACCCATGCGGTTGACCTGGTAGACCGACTTGCCCGAAGTGTCCTCACCGTCGAGCAGGATGGTGCCGTGCGTAGGCTGGTACACCTTGGTGAGCAGGTTGAAGACCGTGGTCTTGCCGGCACCGTTGGGGCCGATGAGACCGGCGATCTCAGTCTTGCCGATGGTCAGGCTAAAGTCATCGACTGCCTTAAGGCCGCCGAATTCAATGCCCAGGTGGATGCACTCGAGCGCCGGGCGCTGGCCCAAGTCGCGGTCGGGAACGATGGCGCCAGAAGGATACGGGACCATCTTGCCCTTGTTGAACTCAAACTTACTGGGCATCGGCTGCCACCTCCTTCTTGGAAGCAAAGCGGTCCTTAATGCGTGCGAAGAACGCCTTGAGCTGTGGGTTGTTAGTAAAGACCATGACCAGAATCAACACGATGGCGTAGATGAGCATGCGGTAGTCCGAGAACTGACGGAGCAGCTCGGGGAGCACCGTGAGCAGCGCCGCGGCGATAACGGAGCCGCGCATGTTGCCCAGGCCGCCCAGGACCACGAACACCAGAATGAGGATGGACGTATTGAAGTCGAACTTAGTGGCGGAAAGCTGCGAGAAGTTACCGCCGAACAGGGCTCCGGCAGCACCGGCGAGGGCAGCGGAAACCACGAAGGCGATCATGCGGTACTGGGTGACGGAGATGCCCACAGACTCGGCAGCGATCTTGTTGTCGCGCACGGCAATAATGGCACGACCGGTACGGCTGCGAACCAGGTTGAGCACAATCACGAGCGCGACCATAACCAGGATTGCGCCGGCAAGGAAGGTCGAATAGGTCGACACGCCCGATGCGCCCTGCGCGCCCTTGATGATGGCGGTGCCGTCCTCGAGCAGGTGCAGGTCGTCGATCGTAGAGTTACCCGTGATGTTAAAGATCACATGCAGGCCGCGGGAATCGACGCCCACAATGAGGCAGGTGACGACCTCTTTGATGATCTCGCCAAAAGCCAGGGTCACAATGGCCAG
>URBB01000043.1 GCA_900545835.1 uncultured Collinsella sp.
GTCCTGCGCAAGACGAAGGCCACATTAAGTGGCCTTCTTTGCGTGCGGAACTCATTTTGAGGAAGCACCCGCCCTGCCGGGGCTCCCGGGTTCTGTGACGACTCGGCCGTTCGGGTCAGGCGGGCTGAATGGAATAGAGTGAATGGGCGCGCCGTTGGCGCGTCCATTTTTGTGCGGGTGACAAAGGGACTGTCCCTTTGTCACATTGCAATAAATATGATGAAAGTGTGGCGAAATGAGCTTAAAACTTCTGTAAATGTGATAAATGTCACGTTTTACCTAGGGTAAAATGTGGGAAATATCACGTTTACGGAAGTTTCTTTGCGGGAGGTTCGGCCATGCAGCGAGATATCATTGCCAAGCTTAACGCTTGGAAAGCGTCAGAATATCGTAAGCCGCTTATCCTTAAGGGGGCGCGCCAGGTTGGAAAGACGTGGGCGCTTAAGGAGTTCGGCCGAACCTCGTACATCAATTATGTGTATCTGACGCTCGAGGAGCCGTCACCTGGGGTACAGAGCGAGTACGCTCAGTTTTTCGAAGGTACGCGCGATCCTCGGCGGATCATCTCAAACCTTTCCCTGGCATTTGGACAGCCTATCGATCCCGGCGAGACGCTGCTTATTATTGATGAGATCCAGGATTGTCCTTCTGCAGTCGGCGCCCTTAAATACTTCTGTGACGAGGCCCCCGAGTATCACGTCGCATGCGCAGGGTCTTTGTTGGGCGTTCGCTTGTCCCGTGAGACCAGCGCTTTTCCGGTGGGAAAGGTCGAGTTCATGGAGATGCACCCTATGAGCTTTTCCGAGTTTCTGAAAGCCGAGGGCGCTGCAAACTACGACGAATACCTTGGCGGCCTGGATCAGATCGAGACAGTGCCCGATTTCTTCCATGTCCGTCTCGTCGAGCATCTTCGGCGTTATTTTGCATGTGGCGGCATGCCAGAGGCTCTTGGTCGGTGGGTGGAGACGGGCGATATCGTTCAGGTCGATAAGGTGTTGTCCGATCTCTTGGATTCCTACGAGCGCGATTTTGCCAAGCATGGTGGCCGTGCGCAGTTCGCCAAGCTTTCGCAAATATGGAACTCGATTCCAACTCAGTTGGCGCGCGAGAATAAAAAGTTCGTTTGGGGTGCGGTGCGCGAGGGGGCTCGTGCTCGAGAATACGAGGATGCTCTGGAATGGCTTGCCGATGCTGGGCTCATCATGGCGGTTCGCCTTAATGCTGCCGGTGGCGTGCCGCTCTCTGCATACGATGACCTCAAGGCATTTAAAGTCTACTGTCTTGATGTCGGTTTGCTACGCCGCATGGCAAGGCTGGATGCGTCCGCTTTTGCCATCTCGGATGCGCTATTTTCCGAGTTCAAAGGTTCGTTTGCCGAGAACTATGTGCTTCAGGCATTGCTTCTGCAGCTGGATGTCGCTCCGCGCTATTGGACAAACGAGAAACCGAAACACGAAGTCGATTTTTTGATTCAAGTCGGAAACGAAATCGTTCCCGTCGAGGTCAAATCGGGAGAGGTCGTTCATTCCAAGAGCCTTAAGTACTATGCCGACAAGCATGCGGAGACGACTCCACTGAGGGTCCGCTACTCACTTAAGAACCTAAAGCTCGACGACGGGGTGCTCAACATTCCGTTGTATTTGGCTGATCGATCTGTCCCTCTTATCAAAAAGGCGCTTGATTGTGCGCATCTTGACGTTTAGATCCTGGGCGAGCTGATGGGCGGCGGCTAATTAAATCGCTCCGTAACGGCCAAGGAGCTTGGACCTTAGCGGTGCTTGCTTCGCCAAGCCGTGGGTGTCATGCCGGTGTATTGTTTGAACGCTTGGGCGAAGGCCGCCTGTTGGGGATAGCCGAGTCGCTCGGCTACTTGGGCTATCGAAAGGGGGCTGTCGGCCAAAAGGTCCTGCGCGCGTTCCATACGATGCCTCCGCATATAGGAGCCCAGTGATTCGCCCGTCTGGACTTTAAAGGTGGCGCAGAGTTTGGAGCGGCTTGTGTAGAGCCGCTCGGCGACCTCGTCCACGCCGATGCGACGCCCCTCGTCAAGGGCGCGCTCGACAGCCAGGATCGCTTCTTCGACAATGTCCAGGGCGGCCTGTGTCCCTTCGGCCTGACGTGCCTGCTTGTGGGCTGTTCGCGCGTACGCCAGCTCGGCAACCATGGCCTCTACGGTACCCTTCATGTAAAGATGCCCGCCCGTGACACGAGCGCGCGTCTCATCGAGGCGGCAGAGTGTCCGATCGATCGCCGATAGCGCTTCTTCGCCCCACGACTCGGCAAAGGCGTCAAAAAGCCCAGCGAATTCGCCGGGGTAGCGGCGTTCGAAATCGTCGAAGTATCTCGGTAGGAATAACACCGAGCGCGAGTGATAGAGCTGTCCGGCGTATAACGGGCTGAGCTCGTTTCCGCAGGTATCCTGGATAAAACTACAAATTGCATTGCTCGGCCACGACCCGCGCAACGGCTTGAGGTTTGCGGGTGTTATGCCTATCTCGGGCATGCAGGTGAGCGTGGCGCTGCTGACCTCGCTCACGCAGGCGTATGGCTCGGGTGTGAATTCAGCCAGGCACATATCGTGCGTCGGGGTGATGAAATGCTCCATGACGATGCAGGTGGGGGAGAGAGGCATGATCCATGCGCGGCCGTGCGCCCGGTCGTTTGCCACCTCGCCGGTAAAGACGGCGCCCTTGCCGGTAAGCTCCAGGCCAAACTGCTCAAACTGCGGCGCGTAGAGCTCGGTTATGTTGGTCGCGGCCCGATGCATTTTCGAAAGCGTCCCCTTCCTTTGCAGAAACGTCCACGCCTGGCTTGATTGTGAGCCATGGCTAACACGTCAATGATAAGTTGATTGCGGTTAACTCTCAAGCCGTTAGAAAGGAATCTCATGGCAAAGGGATCAAAAAAGGAAGGTGGCGGTATCGGCGAGCTGCTCGCGTATGCCGGTGACCGCAAATTCCTAACGTATTTGGGCATGGCGCTCTCGGCGCTCTCGCAGTTGCTGAGCTTTGGCCCGTACGTGTGCATTTGGCTTGTCGCACGCGATTTGATCGCCGTGGCGCCTAACTGGAGCGAAGCCACCGATATCGCGATATATGGCTGGTGGGCCGTGGGGTTTGCGCTGGCAAGCATCGTAGCTTATTTCGTGGGGCTCATGTGCACGCACCTGTCTGCGTTTCGCTGCGCGTCCAATATCCGCAAGACTACGAGCGAGCACCTGCTTAAGCTGCCGCTTGGCTACTTTGACACGCACGCCACCGGTGAGCTGCGTCGTATTGTAGACGGATGCGCCGCCTCTACCGAGACTTTGCTCGCACACATGCTGCCCGATATCGCCGGCGCCACCGCCATGGTCGCAGGCCTGCTCGTGCTGCTTTTCGCGCTCGATTGGCGTTTGGGGGCGGCATGCCTTATCTCGGTCGTCGTTTCGTTTGGCGCCATGGCCACCATGATGAGCGGCAAAGGCGCCGAGTTCATGAAGGCCTACATGGGAGCGCTGGTCAAGATGAACAAGACCGGCACCGAATACGTACGCGGCATCCCCGTGGTCAAGGTGTTTCAGCAGACGGTCTACTCCTTTAAGGCCTTCCACGATGCGATCGCCGAATACGCCGACATGGCGCAAAACTATGCGGGCACGTTCTGCCGAGGTCCACAGGTGCTCAACCTTACCGCGCTCAATGGTCTTGTGGCATTCCTGTTGCCCGTGGCGTTGCTGTTGGCGCCGGGCGAGACGGACTTCGCGCATTTTATGACCAACTTCACGTTTTACGCGATATTTTCGGCCGTGGTACCGACGGCCATGACCAAGCTCATGTTTGTGGGCGAGGCCTCTCAGATGAGTGCCGATTCGCTGGCTCGTATTCGAAGCGTCATGGATTCCAAGCAGCTCTCCGTGCCCGCCCAACCCAAGCACCCTGCCGGCGGCGACGTGCGATTTGAGGACGTGAGCTTTACGTACGAGGGTGCCGAAGCGCCTGCTGTCAGCCATGTGAGTTTTAGCGTTTCCGCTGGTAGCACCCTCGCCCTGGTGGGTCCCTCGGGTGGCGGTAAGTCAACCTGCGCAAGCCTGATCCCGCGTTTTTGGGATGTTTCTTCGGGTCGAGTGCTCGTAGGCGGTGTGGACGTTCGCGATATGGATCCGCACGAGCTTATGGACCAGGTCGCCTTTGTGTTCCAGACCAACCAGCTGTTCCGGCAAACACTTGCCGATAACGTGCGCGCCTCCAAGCCTACGGCCACTGACGACGAAGTGCGTGCGGCCCTC
The DNA here is from genome assembly GCA_900545835.1 of uncultured Collinsella sp. Lineage (GTDB taxonomy): Bacteria > Actinomycetota > Coriobacteriia > Coriobacteriales > Coriobacteriaceae > Collinsella. Next base: position 4,268 of record URBB01000043.1, read on the forward strand.
TCCGCAGCTCAGTGCGACGACATTGTGGCCAAGCTCCCACAGGGCATCAATACCATGCTCGGTGCCGGCGGAGCATATCTTTCGGGCGGCGAGGTCCAGCGCGTGGCACTCGCCCGCGCAATCCTTAAAGACGCGCCTATCGTGGTGCTTGATGAGGCCACGGCGTTTGCCGATCCCGAGAACGAGGCGCTCATCCAGCGCGCCTTTAGCAAGCTGGCGGCGGGTCGCACGGTCATTATGATTGCGCACCGACTCTCGACTGTAGTGGGCGCAGACCAAATCGTGGTGCTCAACCAGGGCAGCGTGCAGGAGTCGGGTACCCATGCCGAGTTGCTGTCCCAAGAGGGTCTGTATGCCAAGATGTGGGCCGAGTACGAGCAGGCCGCGAGCTGGAAAATCACTGCAGCGACCGCGGATGCCGCCGTCACGAAGGGAGGCGAGGCCTAAATGTTCGCCTCATTCCAAAAGAAGTATTTCCTATCCGATAAAGGCGTCGCCGGCGTAAAACGCGGCATTTTCTGGACCACGCTCACCAATCTCATTACCATGGCCGGCATGGGCTTTTTATTCCTGGTTATGGCCGGCTTTGTCGAGCATCTCACCAGCGGGGCTGACCTGCCGGATGCCCTGCCGATCGTGGGCGGCCTCGTGATCTTTTTCGTACTGCTCTTTGCCTCTAACTGGCAGCAGTATTACTACACCTACTGCATCTTTTACGAGGAGTGCGGCAAGCAGCGTATGGAGATTGCCGAGCGCTTGCGCAAACTGCCGCTGTCGTTTTTTGGCCGTCGTGATCTGGCCGATTTAACCGAGACCATCATGGGTGACGTCCAGGCCATGGAGCACGCCTACAGCCACGTGCTGGGAGAGCTTTGGGGTGCCATCATCGCAAGCGCCATTGTCTTCGTGGCATCGCTGTTCTTTTGCTGGCAGCTGGCGATCGCGGCGTTTTGGAGCGTTCCCGTGGCCTTTGCCGTGCTGTATCTAACACGCGGCCCCATGACCCCGGTGTTCGATCGCGTGCGCGCCGAGAAGGTCAAGGTTACCGAGGCGATTCAAGAGACGCTCGACTGCGTTCGCGAGATCCGCGCCACCAACCAGGAGGCCCATTATCTTGAGGGACTCAACGCCGTGATCGATGCCGAGGAGCGCGAGACCACCAAAGGCGAGCTCGCCAATGGGCTTTTGGTCAACTCCGCCTTTGCCATCCTGCGCCTGGGGATTGCCACCACGTTGGTCACGGGCGCTGCGATGGTCGCCTCCGGCCAGGTCGACTTTTTGGTGATGTTTGCCTTCCTGCTTATGGTGAGCCGTATCTATGCACCCTTTGACCAAGCGTTAATGTTAATGTCCGAGCTGTTTGCCGCCGAGTCGTCTGCCAAGCGCATGCATTCCATCATGGAAGAGCCTGTGGCGCGGGGCAGCGAGAAATTTGAGCCCGTGGGCCACGATGTGGTGTTCGATCACGTGGCATTTGGCTATGGTGCGGGCGAGGACGGCCGTGCCGGCGAGAAAGTTCTTACCGATGTGAGCTTTACCGCCAAGGAAGGCGAAGTTACGGCGCTGGTCGGTCCTTCGGGTTCCGGTAAGTCTACGGTGAGCCGCCTGGCCGCGCGCTTTTGGGATGCCACCGAAGGCACGGTCACCGTGGGTGGCGTGGATGTTGCGGGCGTTGATCCCGAGGTGCTGCTGCGCGACTACGCCATTGTGTTCCAAGACGTGCTGCTCTTTGACGACACGGTGATGGGAAACATCCGCCTCGGGCGTCGTGATGCCACCGATGAGGAAGTGCTTGCGGCCGCGCGTGCCGCCAACTGCGACGAGTTCGTGAACCGCATGCCGCAGGGCTACGACACCATGATCGGCGAGAACGGCTCCAAACTCTCCGGTGGCGAGCGCCAGCGCATCTCCATCGCCCGCGCGCTGCTCAAAGACGCGCCCATCGTGCTGTTGGACGAGGCGACGGCAAGCTTGGATGTGGAGAATGAGACCGTGGTACAGCAGGCGCTCTCCCGTTTGCTCGCCGGCAAAACGGTCATTGTGATCGCCCATCGCATGCGCACGGTGGAAAATGCCGACAAGATCGTCGTGCTCAAGGATGGCGTGGTTGCCGAACAGGGCACTCCGGCGCAGCTCAAGGCGGCAGGTGGAGAATTCGCCCGTATGGTCGCACTGCAAAAGGAAGCGACTGCCTGGCAGCTGTAGGAAAGGGGACCAAGATTTCCAAAGGTTAACTTTGGTTGACCATAATAGTTCGACTAAACTAGTCTCAAAGCGTGCTCGAGCAAACTAATGAACTCGGGTGCTAAGGCACCATGCCGCGCTTGTGCGGCAAAAGGGAGAAGCAACATGAAGAAGTCGACGTTTAACACCCTGCTTGTCGGTGGCGGTTTTCTGCTTGGCACGGCCGGCATCAAGCTGCTTACCAGCGCTCCGGTAAAGAATGCCTGCGTGCAGGGTATCGCGTGCGGCATGCGCATCAAGAACGGCTACCAGGACATGGTCGAGCAGGCCAAGGCTAATGTCGACGACATGGTTGCCGAGGCTGCTTACATCACCCAGAGCGAGGCCGCTGCTGACGAGGCAGCCGAGTAGCGCTCCCAGGCACAAACTATGAGATTCTCGATTATCAGCGAGATCCCTGGCAGGACCCGCCTTCAGTTGGCGGGTCCTGTGCCAGAGAGCGATCTCGATGCGCTTCTAAAGCTTGGCGGCGACATCGATGGCGTGCGCAAGGTGCGCGTGTATGGCCGCATTGGCCAGATGGCGCTGGAGTACGACGAGCCGCGCCGCGCGAGCGTGCTCGACGCCTTGGGCGCTCTCGATGCCCAGGCCATTGCCGACACAAAGACGGGTTACGTGATGCAGCTTGAGCCACGCAAGCACAAGCTCGTCATGGATCTTGCCACACTTATCGGTGCCCACTACGCGCGCCGCTGGTTCCTGCCTACGCCTCTGCGTGCGGTGTTTGTCGTGGCCGGTTATATGGCATTTTTGCGCGCCGCCCTTCATGAGCTGGCGCAGCCGCGCCTGACCGTTCCTGTGCTCGACGCTTCGGCCATCGGCATTTCGTTCGTCAAGCGTGATGTCGACACCGCGGGCCAGACAATGTTCCTGCTCAACGTGGGCGAGCTGCTCGAGGACTACACCCGCGCCATGAGCGAAAACGAGCTCATCAACTCTCTGCTCGATGTGCCCGACAAGGCGCAAAAGGTCGTCGGCGACACCGAGGTGAGCGTTGCCGCGACCGAGCTTGAGCCCGGCGATTTGGTCGCCGTGCGCACTGGCATGTCCATCTGCATTGACGGTGTGGTCGAACAGGGGAGCGCCATGGTCAACCAGGCGACCCTGACCGGCGAGCCGCTGGCCGTCGAGCGCAGCGTGGGCGACGACGTGTTCGCCGGAACCGTCGTGGAGGACGGCAGCATCTTGGTGCGCGTGCGCGCCAATACGGCTCAGACCAAGCTCCGCTCGATCGTCTCGCTCGTGCAGACGGCCGACTCGCTCAAGTCCGAGGGCCAGTCGCATATGGAGGACCTTGCCAATAAGATCGTCCCGTGGAACTTCCTGCTTGCGGGCCTGGTTGCGCTTACCACCCGCAGCCTCATCAAGACCTCAGCGGCGCTGATGGTCGACTACTCGTGCGCACTCAAGCTCACGGGCTCCGTCGCCGTCATGACCGCCATGAGCGATGCTGCCAAGATGGGTGTTATGGTCAAGGGCGCGAAGTACTTTGAGTCGTTTGCCAAGGCCGACACCATTGTGTTTGATAAGACCGGCACGCTCACCGAGGCACAGCCGCGCCTTGCCTGCGTGCTGACGACCGACGGCTGGAGCGAGGACGAGGTCCTGCGCCTTTCCGCTTGCTTGGAGGAGCATTTCCCGCATCCGGTGGCACGCGCCGTCGTCAACGCTGCTCGCGAGCGTGGGCTCGAGCACCGCGAGCGCCATGCTGCGGTCGAGTACATTGTGGCACACGGCATTGCCTCGTCCATCGAGGGACGTCGCGCGATTATCGGCTCGGCACACTTTGTGTTTGAGGATGAGAGCGCGCAGCTCGAGTCCGACATTAAGGAGCAAATCGAGTCCCAGATGCAGGGCCTGTCGCCGCTGTATCTGGCGGTCGACGGCACCGTTGTGGGCGTGCTCGGTATCGAGGATCCGCTCAAGCCCGGGGTCCGCGAGGCTATCGCCGACCTGCATGCGTTGGGCGTTAAGCACGTGGTCATGCTCACGGGCGACTCGGAGCGCACGGCCCAGCGCATTGCTCGCGAGGCAGGTGTCGACGAGTTTAAGGCCGAGCTGTTGCCCGAGGATAAGTACGCTTATGTGGAGCGCATTAAGAGCGAGGGGCGCCACGTTGCCATGGTGGGCGACGGCGTCAACGATTCGCCGGCGCTCGGTTTGGCCGACGTGGGCCTGGCGATGGGTGGCGGAAGCGACATCGCCAAGGAGGTCGCCGATATCATTCTGACCGATACGGATCTGGCCGCGATCGTGCGCCTGCGCCGCATGAGCCAGGGGCTTATCGACCGTCTGACGAGTTCGTATTCCAAGGTGATGCTCACCAACTCGGCGCTGTTGGCATTGGGTATTACCGGCATGATTACTCCGCAGACGTCGTCACTGCTGCACAACGGCTCAACGATCGCCTACAGTCTGGGCAACGCAAAGGCGTACCTGCGTTAGCGTTTTCGATTGAGTATATGGCCTGCATTCGGGCGGCACCGCAGCCGCCAGGGTGCAGGCCTTCTTTTGTTTGACGAGATGTTAGCTCGGATATATGCTCGTGCTAGCATTGCTAGTAAATGCTGAAGGTGAGGTTGAGATGGCTACCGTTGGCAGCATGGCGCAGGTGAATGTTCGCGTAGATCGCTCGGTTAAAGAGCGCGCCGAGGAAGCGCTGCGGCTTTCGGGCAGGTCACTGCCCGAGCTCATCAAAAAGGTCGTGGCCAAGGTCGCACAGGGTGGCGGACAGTGCGAGGAAGTGCTTGCGGCCGTCGACGACCGGCAGCAGACCGTCGCGCCCGATACGCCGTTCGCCGCGTCGTGGGCAGCGGCAGACCGGCTTTATGCAGATTTGGGCATCGCTGCGTCGCCCGTATCCGACGATCGCGATTGGGACACAATCTATTCCGAAGCCATGGACGAGCGCTATCGCCAAAAGGGGATGATCCTGTGAGCGGGGCTCCCCTCAAAATAATGGTGGATGCCAACGTATGGGTTGATTCGTTTTGCGTCGACCATGCCGAGTCGCTTGCCGCGCGTGCGTTTATTGGGCAGGCGACGGAGACGGGGGCGTCGCTGTTCTTCCCGGTGCATATCGCTAAGGACGTACTGTACGTTGTCCAACACGAGCTGAAGCGTAGCGTTCTTGCCAGCGGGGGAGCGCTCGACGAGGCATCTGCCCGCGCGATTGGCGATGCGGCGTTGGCGTTTGTCCGCAACATGACCGAAAACGCCACGGCCGTGGGTGCAGATGCGTCGGACCTTTGGCTGGCCGACAAATACTTAGCGCTCCATCGCGATTACGAGGACAACTTGGTGCTCGCCGCGTGCAAGCGCGCACAGGTCGATTACTTGGTGACTAACGATCTCAAGCTGCTCGAACATGCCGATCTTGCAGCGAAGACCCCGCGCCAAATGATGCCGATTCTTGCTTTGGCCGAACGCGGCGGCGCGGCTATCGGTTGACGCGAACTGTTTGCGGGCCTCTTGGACGACGATGCGCCAAGGGGCCCGTGTCTGCTATTTACAAAAGCTCGGCCTTGATGGCGTGACTTTCTGCGAGCTGCTCGGCTGCCTTTTCGTCGGAGCTGTCGAGTGCTGCCAGACTGCGGTAGACCCACTCATTGACCTGGGTGTTCTTGACGCCTGCGGTCTGCATAAGGGCGCCTACCTCGCGGATTGCTGCGAACAGATCGGCTTTGGGACCCGCGAGCTCGACCTCGATGCCGTGGTAGGCGGCCACGCCGCGGTTCTCACTCACGTGGTCGATAAAGCCCTCGACGGTCTCAAGCTGCTGGGCGAGAGCTGCATCATCGTCAGCGTCCAGCGCAACAAGGGCGTTCGAAACCGTGAGGGCGGGATGTCCGCAGGGGACAAAGCCTTCGATGACATCCATAGCTTCGGTAATGGTTGAGCCCAGGCCTGCGAGGGCATTGACAAGTTGCTGCTTGGTATCCATAACGGTCCTTTCGACTGGTCAATTTTGCTTGGCGAAAATATACGTGACGCGATCGGTAGCAAAAGTGCGAAGTGCGGCGCACATTGGGGTCTTCACAGCTCGTGCATAGAACAGCTGCCTGCTTTCAGAACGTGGTAAGATAACTCATCACAAGCGGGGCTCGCCCCGTATGTTCCTTGAAAAGTCGACGGTTATCGGGTGTTTGTAGGCCCGATACCATCCAGACTTTCCCGACATTCGGGGGCGACTGGTTTCGACACGATAGCTCTGAGAGAGGAAGCAAGCCGAGGTCTCCTCGCCTCGTTAAACAGGGGTACCGTCAAATTGAATTGACAACAACTCTTCTTTTGAGCCTATGGCTCTCGCTGCTTAATTTATAGCGGCGCGTCAACCCGGTGATTTCCCCGACACCGGCGCGACGTCATTTTAGGGGAATGCTCCCGCGCACGTAATCGGTATGGCGCAGGCTAAGACCGAACCGGTTAGGACGCCGCGAGCGTGTCGCTGCGCGCAAAGCGTCCGAGACTAAACCAGCGACTGAGCTTGGAGATGCCAATCAGGGGGCTTTCGTGGACCGGAGTTCGATTCTCCGCGCCTCCACCAGAAGTAACAGGCAGGTAGATACTCATATCTACCTGCCTTTTTATTTCTGGTCCGCACCGCGGAGAATCGAACTCTGTGCAGGGCGCGAGCGTTAAGCAAACGCGGAGCGTTTGTAGTGAGCGGGCGAGGGCGCCGGCAGGCGGCCGAAGCCGGTGCGTATTTGCGAAGCAAACACGCGGATTCTCCGCGCAATGTCCCAGCCCAATATCGATGCGATGTCGATTAAGCTCCGGCTGCCCATGCCCCGCTTCAACGCAAGTCCCAAACCGCGGAGAATCGAACTCTATGCAGGGCGCGGGCGTAAAGAAAACGCCTCAGTGACGCAGAGTGGGGCGTGCTTTCCCAATGGCAGCCCAGGCGGAAAGCACGTCCCGGAATCCGCGCTCAGACTGGGACGTAGTTTCCGGATGACACATCAAGCGGAAAGCGTAACCCGGAATCTAAGCTCGGAATGGGATGCATTTTCCGAATGGCGCCTCAAGCGGAAACTGCAACCCGGAATCGAGCCGTAGAGTGGGACGTGCTTTCCCAACGGCAGCTCAAGCGGAAAGCGCATCCCGGAATCCCGCCTCAAACTGGGACACACTTTCCGCTTCACCTGCCGCCTCGAAAAACCCGCGCGCTCGCCATCCCAAAACTGGGTAGAAGAAAGCCAAAACGCAATCGCAGGAGGTCGATATGACTGCAGAAGATAAGGCAAAGAACGCCGGCAAGGTCGCGCTCGTCCTGGAGGGCGGCAGCTTCCGCGGGCAGTTTACCGCCGGCGTGCTCGACGTCCTCATGGAGGCCGGTGTCGAAATTCCGGCGGTGTACGGCGTCTCGGCCGGTGCGCTCAACGGCGTCAACTACAAGTCGCACCAGATCGGCCGCACCAACCGAGTCAATTTGACCTTCTGCAACGACAGCCGCTACATGGGCGCCGCGTCGTTTGCGTCCACGGGTTCCATCGTGGGTTACGACTTTATCTTCAACGATGTCCAGGACCGCCTGGATCCCTTTGACAACGAGACGTTCGATGCGAGCCCCATCGAGATGTACGCCGTCGCGACGGACATGCTCTTTGGAACCGCCGCGTACCTGCCGGTCAAAAGCGCCGTACTTGACCTCGACGCTGTGCGCGCATCGACCTCGTTGCCGCTGGTGACACCGCCGGTCGAGATAGACGGGCACAAATACGTCGACGGCGGCGTGGCCGATTCGGTTCCTATCGAGCATGTGCTCGAGGAGGCGGGCTTCGACCGTGCGGTCGTCATCGTCACGCAGGACCGTTCGTACGAGAAAAAGCCCTACGAGTTTTTGCCGGCCGCGCGCGCCCGCTATGCCGACTACCCCTATCTGCTCGAGGCTATCGAGACGCGCCACGATCGTTACAACATCCAGCGTATGCACCTGTGGAAGTATGAGCGCGAGGGCCGCGCGTTGGTCGTCGCTCCGCAAAAGCCGGTCGAGGTCGGCCATGTCGAGCACGATTCGGCAAAGCTTTTGGACCTGTATATCCAGGGCCGTCAGGAGGCAAAGCGCCTGCTCGCGGAAATCCAAGAGTTCGTTGAGCGCTAACGACGGAGAACCCTCAAAAAATGATAACAGCTAAAGAGCTGGAAAAATCACGGCTCGTGGATGACATGTGCAGAAACTCTGGTCGGAGCCAAAATACCTGTTGACTCGTACGGCGAGCGGGGTAATATGGACGGGTTACTTGCAGAGCCCCGTGAATCTCTGTAACAACACGTACTGTACATGGAGGAGTCTAAGTGATTTCGAAATCGACTCACTACGCCAAGCAGGGCGAGGTCCAGCGCAACTGGGTTCTCGTCGACGCCGATGGTGCTGTCCTGGGCCGTCTTGCCACCCAGATCGCAATGATCCTGCGCGGTAAGAACAAGCCCCAGTTCACGCCCAACAGCGACTGCGGCGACTTCGTTGTCGTCATCAACGCCGATAAGGTCCAGCTTACCGGCAACAAGGCCGACACGAAGACCTATTATCGCCACAGCGGCTACAACGGCGGCCTCAAGGCTGAGAGCTTCCGCCAGGCTATGGAGAAGCACCCGGAGAAGGTCATCGAGCGCGCCGTTCGCGGTATGCTGCCCAAGACCACCCTCGGCCGTGCCCAGATGACCAAGCTTAAGGTCTACGCTGGTGCCGAGCATCCGCATGCTGCCCAGAACCCCACGAAGATTGAGCTGGAGGCTTAAAGATGGCTGAGAACACCGTTGTCTACCAGGGTACCGGCCGTCGTAAGAACGCCGTCGCCCGCGTCCGTCTCGTCCCCGGCACCGGCAAGGTGACCATCAACAAGCGTGACGCCGAGCAGTATTTCGGCCGTCATCAGCTCGTTGAGAACGCCCTTGCTCCCTTCAAGGTGACCGACACCGCCGGTCAGTTCGACGTTATCGCTCTGTGCGATGGCGGCGGCATCTCCGGTCAGTCCGGCGCTCTGCGCCTGGGCATCGCTCGCGCTCTTCTGAACGCTGGCGACTACCGTGCTGACCTCAAGAAGGCCGGTTTCCTTACGCGCGATGCTCGCGTGGTCGAGCGCAAGAAGTACGGCCTCAAGAAGGCCCGCCGCGCTCCCCAGTTCTCCAAGCGCTAAGGTTTTATCTCCTTTCGAGATACAATGTACAAGCGGGGCCTGCCGATTCCTCGGCGGGTCCCGCTTTTCTTTCGACTAGGGTGGGCGGTTGCGTATCGCCTGCTAGGGAAGGAGCGATCCTATGCCCCAGAACATCTTCGGTACCGACGGCGTCCGTGGCGTCGCCAATGCCGACCTCTCGTGCGACCTCGCGTTTCGCCTGGGCCGCGCGGCGACCAAGTTTCTTGGTCCGGATATCTGCGTCGGCCGCGACACGCGTCTTTCGGGCACCATGCTCGAGAGCGCTCTGACCGCCGGCATCATGGCCGAGGGCGGCCGTCCGCACTGCTGCGGCGTCATCCCCACGCCTGCCGTGGCGCTGCTCACCGTTCAAAACGAGCTCGACGGCGGCATCGTCATCTCTGCTTCGCATAATCCGCCGGAGTTCAACGGCATCAAGTTCTTTAGCCGCAAGGGTATGAAGCTTCCCGACGCGGTCGAGGAGGAGATTAGCGCTTGGGTCATGTCCGAGGAGGCCATGGCTGCCGACACGCTGCCGACCGGTGCCGGCGTGGGCCACATTATCAAGATGAAGGACGCTCGCAAGGCATACGTTGACCACGCCATCGATACACTTGATGGCCTGAGGCTCGACGGCCTGGTCGTTGCCGTCGACTGCGGCCATGGTGCTTCTTGCCAGACCACGCCCGCCGCACTGCAGCGCCTGGGCGCCACGGTCCATGCCATCAACACCGATTACTGCGGCACCGACATCAACGTCGAGTGCGGCTCCACCCATCTTGAGCCCCTGCGCGAGCTCGTGCTGCGCACCCACGCCGATATCGGTCTGGCCCACGACGGCGACGCCGATCGCGTGCTGTTCGTGGACAGTGAGGGCAATGAGATCGACGGTGACTACATCCTGGCCATCTGCGGCTCCGACCTGGCCGCCCGTGGCAAGCTCGCCAACTCCGAGATCGTCTCGACCGTCATGTGCAACCTGGGCTTCTCCATCGCTATGAAGGAGCAGGGCTTCGAGATGGTTCAGACCGCCGTGGGCGATCGCTACGTTCTGGAGCGTATGCTTGCGGACGGCGCCGTCATCGGCGGCGAACAGTCCGGCCACATCATCTTCCTGGAGCACAACACCACCGGTGACGGCCTGGTGACGGCTCTGCAGCTGCTGGCCGTGCTCAAGCGCACCGGTCGTACCCTCACCGATCTTGCCGGCATCATGAAGAAGTACCCGCAGGTACTCGTCAACGTGCATTCGGACAACAAGGCTGGTCTGGACGATTGCCAGCCCATTTGGGACGCCGTCGCTGCTGCCGAGAAGGAGCTTGACGGCCGCGGCCGCATTCTGGTGCGCCCGAGCGGTACTGAGCCGCTGGTTCGCGTTATGGCCGAGGCGGAGACGCACGAGCTGACCCAGCGTGTTGTCGACGACATCGTCGAGGTTGTCAAGCGCGAACTTCCCTAATGGTCAAAAACGGGTGCCAAGTGGTAAACTGTTAAAGCTATTTTGGTTGATTGGTATGTCCGAGGGGGATCATGTTCACTAAAGTCCTAAGGTCTTTTGGTATGCGTGGTCGAGTCCTTACGCTGGATGCTCCCATCTCGGGCGACGTCATTCCGTTGTCCGAGGTCAATGACCAGACATTTGCCACCGGCCTTTTGGGCCAGGGCGTGGCGATTCAGCCTACGGGTACGCGCGTGATTGCGCCGGCAGACGCCAAGGTCGAGGCCATTTTTCCCACGGGACACGCCGTTGCGCTCAACACGGTCGATGGCTTGGACGTGCTCATCCACGTTGGCTTGGACACTGTTCAGCTCGAGGGCAAGCACTTTACCGTACATGCGCAAGTGGGTGACATCGTCCATAAGGGCGATGTACTCATTGAGTTCGATCGCGAGGCAATTGCTGCCGAGGGCTACGATGTGACGGTTCCCATCTTGGTGTGCAACTCCGTTGAGTTCTCGAGCATCAAGGGCTCCGTTGGCGTGCATGTCGAAGAGATGGACCAGCTCATCGTTGCTCGCGAGCGATAGCAAGTGCACGTGGCCATTAGCCTACAATTCAAACACGTTTACGGAGGGCGCCCTTGAAAGAGGACGCCCTCCGTGGCAAGATGGGATTTGTCCGAAGCTAAAAGGCTTCGGGTCACCGTGGACGGGCAGGGGCCTCGACGCGGCTAGACACGAGACACATACATTACGCGACCTCGCCCTGGTGGCCGCACACGTTGGTTGCGGCCGACGCGGGCCGCGGGCAAGTGCTTGTAAAGGGAGCCTTGCCTCTCTTGTACGAGAAAGGACGCGTAATGAAGATCATTAAAGCTAAAGACTACGAGGATATGAGCCGCAAGGCCGCCAATATCATCTCGGCGCAGGTTATCCTCAAGCCCGACTGTGTGCTGGGCCTTGCCACCGGCTCCACCCCGATCGGTGCCTACAAGCAGCTCGCTGCTTGGTACGAGAAGGGCGACGTCGACTTTGCCGAGGTCAGCACCTACAACCTGGACGAGTATCGCGGCCTTTCGCACGACGATCCCCAGAGCTATCACTACTTTATGCGTGAGAACTTCTTCGATCACATCAACATCGACCTGAACAACACGCATGTGCCCGACGGTTCCAACCCCGACGCCGCCGCTGCCTGCTCTGAGTACGACAAGATCGTCGCCGCCGCCGGTTACCCGGATCTGCAGCTGCTCGGCATTGGCACTGTCTCTTATACACATCTCCGAGCCCACGAGACCGGAGCCTATCTCG
>URBB01000044.1 GCA_900545835.1 uncultured Collinsella sp.
TAGGCTCCGGTCTCGTGGGCTCGGAGATGTGTATAAGAGACAGGTCTTCTCTCCCTCAGCTGCGGCAGGAGCCGCGTCGGCTCCTTCATTGGAAGGAGCCTGGGCAGCCGAATCCTGCGCAGAGCCGGACTCGGCGGAGGCGTCAGCCCCTGAAGAGGCCTGAGCGGCAGCCTCAGCATCTGAGGGATCCGGCAGGTCGTTCAGGTAGTCGTCCTTGTTGAACTCGGACATCACTTGTTGTCCTTGTCGTCATCGTCGTCCACGACCTCGGCCTCGACGGTGTCGCCTGCCACGGCGCCCTGCACAAAGACGGCCTTGCCGTTGTCGGCGTGCGCCAGCCCGTCGGCGCCGTAGGTCATCGATTCTATAGTGAGCTTCATATTCCTGCCTGTCATTCGCGTTGTTGTTCGCACCATGGTAGCAGGGAAAAGCGCCCCGTATCCGAGGCTTTCCTCAAATGCGGGGCGCTTCTACAAACTGCTTCTACAAACGACTATTTCGTCTTGCCTGTAATGAGCGTCTTAAGACCCAGGCCGATCAGACCCAGGCCCATGCGCACGCGGCCGGGGCGATGGCGCTCGATGGCCTTGGTCTTGCCGGCGGGCTTATCGCGACGGGCGCTCGTCTCGGGTGCGGGCTTGATGACCTGCGGATCGGGCTGAGGTGCAGGTGCAGGCTCGGGCTCAATGACGGTCGCCTGGACCTCTTGGACTTTGGGTGCTACCGGCTGCGGCTCGGGCTCGGGGGCGGGTTTCGCCTCAATGACGGGCTCGGGCGCGGCCTCGGCGTTGCGATAGGCACGCTCCAGTAGAGCTTCCTGCGAGTTGAAGGGTTTCTCACCCTCTGCACGCTCCACGGGGACCCAGGTGCCGTCGCTCGTGAGGCTGCGGGCCTTCACGTTGTCGCGCAGCTGCATGCCCATGTACTCGTGCACTAGGGCGCGGCAGGTGGGGTCGAGCACGGGGAAGGCAATCTCCACGCGGTGCTCGGTGTTGCGCGTCATCATGTCTGCCGAGCTCAGGTAAATCATGTCCGAGTCCACGCCGAAAGCATAGACGCGCGCGTGCTCCAAAAAGCGTCCGACGATGGAGCGGACATGCACGTTCTCGGTCTTGCCAGGAACACCGGGCTTGAGGCACGAGATGCCGCGGATGATCATGTCTACGCGCACGCCGGCACACGATGCCTCGGCGATTTTGTCGATGACCTCGCGGTCGGTCAGCGAGTTGAGCTTAAAGAACACGCGGGCGGGCTCGCCGGCAAGGGCGCGCTGGATCTCGCGGTCAAGCCCGCGCATGATGAGCGGTTTCAGTCCGACGGGCGCCACACCCAGGAAGCGGTAATCGCCGCGCAGATTGCCCAGCGACAGGTTGCGGAAGAACAGGTTGGCGTCCTCACCGATGCCGGGATGGGCGGTCATGAGCATAAAGTCGCTGTAGAGCTTGGCCGTCTTCTCGTTAAAGTTGCCGGTGCCCAAAAGCGTGAGGCGGGTGAGCGCCATGCCCTCGCGATAGGTGAGCTGGCAGATCTTGGAGTGGCATTTAAAGCCCTCGGAACCATAGATGACGGTGCAGCCTGCCTCTTCCAGACGCTCGGCCCACTCGATGTTGTTCTGCTCGTCAAAGCGCGCGCGGAGCTCCATGAGCACCGTGACCTCTTTGCCGTTCTCGGCAGCATCGATCAGCGACTCGCACAGGCGGCTCTGCTTGGCCACGCGGTAGAGTGTGATGCGCAGCGAGATGCACTTGGGGTCGTAGGCGGCCTCGTGCACCAGATCCAGGAAGGGGTTCATGGCCTCGTAGGGATAAAAGAGCAGCTTGTCGCCCTGCAGCACCTGTTCGCGGATGGAGCGGGTCATATCGATGGTGGGGTTGGGCTGCGGCTTAAACGGCGTAAAGAGGAGCTCGTTGCGCAGGTGCTCGGGAATCTTGCCCTCAATGCCAAAGACGTAGCCCAGGTTGAGCGGGATATCGCAGGTAAAGACCGAGCGACGCGAGAGCTCGAGCGCCTTGCGGATAGTCTTGAGCGTTGCTTTTTCGAGTGAGCCCGAGACAGCGAGCACTACCGGCTGCAGACGCAGGCGCTTCTTGAGGATGCGCTTCATGTGCTGGCGGTAGTCCTCTTCCTCTTCGACGCCCTCGCCGTCCGGATCGATGTCGGCGTTGCGGGTGACGCGGATCAGCGCACGATCCAGCGGCTTATAGGAGCCAAAGCAGCTGTCCAGGCAGGCGAGGATGACGTCTTCGAGCAAGATGTAGGAGTAAGTGCCGGTGGGCGAGGGGATCTCGACCACGCGGTTCATCGAGGCGGGAATCTCGATAAGGCCCAGCAGGCTCTCCTCGTCGGTGGCGCCGTCCAGACCACAAGCCAGATAGAGCGCGCCATTGCGCAGGTTGGGGAAGGGGTGGCGAGGATCGATGACCAGCGGCGAGATGACCGGCGACACGTAGGCCTGGAAGTAGCGGGTTACAAAGGTACGCTCCTCGGGCGTAAGCGAATCGATGTGGGCGCGGTGAACGCCCAAGGTGTCGAGCTTGCCCTCGAGGCTCTTAAAGATGGACTCCCAACGGGTAAGGAGCCCGGGCATTTCGGCCATGACAGCATCGACCTGTTCGGAGGCGGTCATATTGCTCTTGTTGTCGACAGGTTGTTTTTTGAGCTCCGCCAGATCGGACAGGCCGCCCACGCGCACCATAAGGAACTCGTCGAGGTTGGACTCGAAGATCGAGACGAACTTTAGTCGCTCGAATAACGGAACGGTTTCGTCGAAGGCTTCGTCGAGCACGCGGTTGTCAAAGCGTAGCCAGCTGAGCTCTCGGTTTTGCGTGTACGAGAAGTCGCGCGGCGGTTTGCGCAGCTTTGCGGCGGCTTGCTTCTTTTCGATTTTGCTCGGCATATGCATCTGTCCGTTCAGTCCCCACAAGGGACGGTAGCCTAACACTAATCACTATTGTCTCAATTTAGTCGACCGCTGGCACGGACGTATCGCGTGAACGGTATCTTTACCTACTTCTTACGCTGACAAGTCATAGGACTGACGTCCTGCTCGTCTGCAAGCGGTCTATATCCTCACTCAACTGGTACGTAAGTGTGAATAAGAATGATGGATAGCTGAATATCATTGAATGCAGGCGGAAACGTAAACAAACATCATTTATATACATAAAACCGATTTAGCTATGCAATTCTGAATCAAAAGTTTAGAGATGCAATTGCAAATAGTTTTTAGGAAAAAAGAGCGTTTACCTTAGAAAAGTTACTTTAGAACGCCGAAGTACATTATGGGGGAATCTCGTGCGATATACCGTTCATCGCACTTTGTTGACCGTTCGGGGGCGAGGTGGAATTGCGGGTGGAATTTGGATATAACTAGAGCTGTCAGCAAGCAGCGTCCGCTATGGAAGGGCGCTGAGAGATTCGGCCGAAAGGCCCGAAAGAAAGGTAGGAGGCCATGACGAAAGGTCTGCACGTGCCTTCCGAGATCGGCAAGCTCAGGAAGGTCTGCCTGCACCGTCCCGGCGACGAGCTCCTCAACCTGCCGCCCGACGAGCTCGAGCGACTCCTGTTCGACGACGTCCCGTTCCTGGAGGTCGCGCAGCAGGAGCACGACACCTTCGCCCAGATCCTGAGGGACCAGGGCGTGGAGGTCCTCTACCTCGAGAACCTCGTCGCCGAGGTGTTCGACCAGGTCCCCGGCGCCCGCGCCGAGTTCACCGACCAGTACATCGCCGAGGCCGGCATCCGCGGCCAGCACATGCCGCAGATCGTCCGCGAGAAGCTGGACTCCATCGAGGACAACCTCGAGTTCGTCAAGAAGACCATGGCCGGCATGACCAAGTCCGAGATCGACATGCCCCTCACGGCGTCCACGACCCTCGACTCCCTGGTCAACTCCGAGTCCGAGTCCGACCTGATCATCGACCCGATGCCCAACCTCTACTTCACCCGCGACCCGTTCGCGGTCGTCGGCGAGGGCGTCAACCTCAACCGCATGTACTCGGTCACCCGCAACCGCGAGACCCTGTACGGCAAGTACGTCTTCAAGTACCACCCCGACTACAAGGACGTCTCCCTGTACTTCCGCCGCGACTGCCAGTTCCACACCGAGGGCGGCGACGTGCTGAACATCAACGAGAAGACCCTCGCCGTCGGCATCTCCCAGCGCACCCAGGCCGCCGCTATCGACGTCATGGCCCAGAACATCTTCTGGAACTCCGACTCCAAGGTCGAGCGCATCCTGGCCTTCGACATCCCGGTCTCGCGCGCCTTCATGCACCTCGACACGGTCTTCACCCAGATCGACGTCGATAAGTTCACGATCCACCCCGCCATCATGGGCACCCTGCGCGTCTACGAGCTGACCGCCGGCAAGAACCCGGGCGACGTGAACATCCGCCTGATCGAGGACACCCTCGAGCACGTCCTGGAGGACGCCACCGGCGTCGACCAGGTCAAGCTGATCCCCTGCGGCGGCGGCGACCCGATCGCGGCCTCCCGCGAGCAGTGGAACGACGGCTCCAACACCCTGTGCGTCGAGCCCGGCAAGATCTGCGTCTACGCCCGCAACACCGTCACCAACGACGTGCTGTACAAGGAGGGCCTGGACCTTCTCGTCGTGCCCTCCGCCGAGCTCTCCCGCGGCCGCGGCGGCCCGCGCTGCATGAGCATGCCCTTCTGGCGCGAGGACCTCTAAGGTCTTTCAGGACCCGTACAGGTCATAATACATACATCTAGCTGCCATTAGATGTCTCCCATTGGGGCGGTGCGGGTTTTCGCACCGCCCCAATCTTGTATGAGGGACGTCAACACGATTGGATGACTGCTTTTGTAAGGAGCTTGGCCATGGACATCAAGACGATTGGCGTTGAGGAATGGCTCAACGTTTGGGAGAAAAGTGCCACGTGGGACATCGCCCAGTCGACGATCTCGTCGCTCACCATGGGCGAGCTGCGCGCGCTCGATGAGCAGGACGGCGCCACGTTCTACGAGCGCTTGGACCGCGAGAAGATGAACTACGGCTGGATCGAGGGCTCGCCGGAGTTTAAGGCCGTGGTTGCCAAGCTGTATCGTCGGGAGGTCAATCCCGACCACATTCTGCAGACCAATGGCTGCACGGGTGCGAACCTCAACGCCATCATGGCCGTGGTCGAGCCCGGCGACCACGTTATCGCCGAGTGGCCCACCTACGCGCCGCTCTACGAGATTCCGCGCACGCTGGGCGCCGAGGTCGAGTATTGGGAGCTTTGCGAGGAACTCGGCTGGAAGCCCGATATCGAGGAACTCAAGCGCTTGGTGCGCCCCAACACCAAGCTTATCTGCATAAACAACGCATCGAACCCCATCGGTACGGTGCTCGATACCGATATGCTCGGCCAGATTGCCGAGATCGCCCGTTCGGTGGGCGCCTACGTGCTGTGCGACGAGGTGTATCTGCCGCTCGAAAACACTGAGTCCTTTATGTCGATGGTCGACGTGTACGAGAGGGCCATTGTCACCAACTCGTTGTCGAAGACCTATTCGACGCCTGCGGCCCGCGTGGGCTGGGTCGTGGCCGACGAAGAGGTGTCCAACCGCATCCGTACCTATCGCGATTACACCATGATCTGCGGCGGCGTGTTCAACGATGCTCTGGCGACCTATGTGCTTGAGCACAAGGATAAGATTCTCGAGCGCAATCGCAAGATCGTGTTTGGCAACCGCGATATCGCGCAGGCTTGGATCGATACGCAGCATCGCGTTTCCTGGACGGCCCCGCAGGGCGTGTCCACCTCGTTTATCCAGCTGGATATTCCCGAGGATGACGAGGAGTTCTGCAGGCGCCTGCTGTCCGAGAGGGGAGTGCTGCTGGTCCCCGGTAGCCGTTTTGAGCTTCCCTGCGGCGCACGCCTGGGCTACTGCGCGAGCGAGGACGTTCTGCGCGAGGGCCTGAGGCTTTTGGGCGAGGCACTGGCGGAGTTCGATCGCTAGGATTCCGATGGTCTTCGGGGGCCTTATCCAAATTAGCCGAAGATAATCGAAAACGGACCCGTTTCCCTAGGGGAAGCGGGTCCGTTTTTCTATACCGAGAAGTCAAGTTGTTACAAATGGGGCCGTAAAGCGAGGCGGTATCCGCTGGGCCTTATACTGAGTTTCCGGTGAACGGTATCAAGCGTCTGGTAAACGGTAATTTATTTATCAGAAATGAATAGGACAAACTTTTTTCTGAATAAAAATGAAAATGGTTGAGACGCGGTGTGAACCGCTAATTCTATTCATAGCTTTATTGGAAATATGCAATTTGAGGATGGTTTAACAAAGTTTAGTTCCATTTGATTTTAGGATTAAAACGCGTTTAAGCACGTAAATACGCTTTATTAAGATGAAGTGTGCCATGCGTGAAGTATATGTGTATGCCGTTCACCCCCTATAAAAAACCGTTCGGGGGCAAGGTGGAAGTATGAGCTGATTTTGGATATAAATATGTCGTCAGCAATAACGCCTCACACGGAGGGGCGCTAACGAATCGGCCCTGACAAGGGCCCGAAAGAAAGGTAGGAGGCCATGACGAAAGGTCTGCACGTGCCTTCCGAGATCGGCAAGCTCAGGAAGGTCTGCCTGCACCGTCCCGGCGACGAGCTCCTCAACCTGCCGCCCGACGAGCTCGAGCGACTCCTGTTCGACGACGTCCCGTTCCTGGAGGTCGCGCAGCAGGAGCACGACACCTTCGCCCAGATCCTGAGGGACCAGGGCGTGGAGGTCCTCTACCTCGAGAACCTCGTCGCCGAGGTGTTCGACCAGGTCCCCGGCGCCCGCGCCGAGTTCACCGACCAGTACATCGCCGAGGCCGGCATCCGCGGCCAGCACATGCCGCAGATCGTCCGCGAGAAGCTGGACTCCATCGAGGACAACCTCGAGTTCGTCAAGAAGACCATGGCCGGCATGACCAAGTCCGAGATCGACATGCCCCTCACGGCGTCCACGACCCTCGACTCCCTGGTCAACTCCGAGTCCGAGTCCGACCTGATCATCGACCCGATGCCCAACCTCTACTTCACCCGCGACCCGTTCGCGGTCGTCGGCGAGGGCGTCAACCTCAACCGCATGTACTCGGTCACCCGCAACCGCGAGACCCTGTACGGCAAGTACGTCTTCAAGTACCACCCCGACTACAAGGACGTCTCCCTGTACTTCCGCCGCGACTGCCAGTTCCACACCGAGGGCGGCGACGTGCTGAACATCAACGAGAAGACCCTCGCCGTCGGCATCTCCCAGCGCACCCAGGCCGCCGCTATCGACGTCATGGCCCAGAACATCTTCTGGAACTCCGACTCCAAGGTCGAGCGCATCCTGGCCTTCGACATCCCGGTCTCGCGCGCCTTCATGCACCTCGACACGGTCTTCACCCAGATCGACGTCGATAAGTTCACGATCCACCCCGCCATCATGGGCACCCTGCGCGTCTACGAGCTGACCGCCGGCAAGAACCCGGGCGACGTGAACATCCGCCTGATCGAGGACACCCTCGAGCACGTCCTGGAGGACGCCACCGGCGTCGACCAGGTCAAGCTGATCCCCTGCGGCGGCGGCGACCCGATCGCGGCCTCCCGCGAGCAGTGGAACGACGGCTCCAACACCCTGTGCGTCGAGCCCGGCAAGATCTGCGTCTACGCCCGCAACACCGTCACCAACGACGTGCTGTACAAGGAGGGCCTGGACCTTCTCGTCGTGCCCTCCGCCGAGCTCTCCCGCGGCCGCGGCGGCCCGCGCTGCATGAGCATGCCCTTCTGGCGCGAGGACCTCTAAGTCTTTCCGTTTCCGGTGCGGTCCCCCTACAACCGCACCGGCTTCGCCCGTTAAACGGGCAACACTAATACTTACGTAATTCATTTCTTCGAAAGGAATCGAACCATGGGTGTTAACCTCTCCGGCCGTAGCTTCCTCAAGCTTCTCGACCTCACCACCGAGGAGATCGAGTACCTGCTCAAGCTTTCCAAGAACTTCAAGGATATGAAGCGCGCTGGCGTTCCGCACCGCTATCTCGAGGGCAAGAACATCGTTCTGCTCTTCCAGAAGACCTCCACTCGTACCCGCTGCGCCTTCGAGGTCGGCGGCATGGATCTGGGCATGGGCGTCACCTACCTCGATCCGGGTTCGTCGCAGATGGGCAAGAAGGAGTCCATCGAGGACACCGCCCGCGTTCTCGGCCGCATGTATGACGGCATCGAGTTCCGTGGCTTTGCCCAGGACGACGTCGAGGAGCTCGCTGCTAAGTCCGGCGTGCCTGTCTGGAACGGCCTGACCACCGAGTGGCATCCCACCCAGATGCTCGCCGACATCCTGACCGTCCAGGAGAACTTCAACTACGACATCAAGGGCAAGACTCTCGTCTTCATGGGCGACTGCAAGAACAACGTTGCTCGCTCCCTCATGGTCGTCTGCTCCAAGCTCGGTATGAACTTCGTGGCCTGCGGCCCCGAGGAGTGCATGCCCGCTGACGACGTCATCGAGGCCTGCAAGCCCATCGCCGAGGCCAACGGCTGCACCATCAAGCTGACCACCGACGTCAAGGCCGGCGTCACCGGTGCCGACGTTATCTACACCGACGTGTGGGTCTCCATGGGCGAGCCCGACGAGGTCTGGGCCGAGCGCATCGCTCAGCTTACCCCGTATCGTGTTACCTCCGAGGTCATGGCTATGGCCAACCCGGGTGCCATCTTCCTGCACTGCCTGCCCAGCTTCCACGACACCAACACCACCATTGGCGCCGAGAAGTGCGAGCAGTTCGGCATCACCGAGCAGGAGGTCACCGACGAGGTCTTCGAGAGCCCCGCTTCCAAGGTCTTCGACGAGGCCGAGAACCGCATGCACACCATCAAGGCTGTCATGTACGCCACGCTCAAGTAAGAGCATCTAGCATCTCGCTCGGGGTGTATTGCTGCACACCCCGAGCGGTTTTATCTGGTAATAATCTCGCATCAAGCGGCAGGCACGGCACGGAAGAGCCGCTTCTGGCGAGATCAGTAAATGATTTATGAAGGGGGGATGAGAACCATGACTGAGACCGCTAAGAAAAAGCGCGGTATGCCTTCATCGTTCACCATTCTTCTAGCTCTGCTGGCAATTGTTGCAGTGATTACCGTTATCGTCTCCGGCACGTCCGGCGGCGCGGTTACTGCAGCCCGCTTGAGCGATTTCTGCACCGCCCCGATCCTGGGCTTCGCTGACGCTCTGCCCGTCTGCCTCTTCGTTATGATCCTGGGCGGCTTCCTCGGTATGATGACCGAGACCGGCGCTCTGGACAACGGCATCGCCGTTCTGGTGCAGAAGCTTAAGGGCAACGAGATCATGCTCGTTCCTGTCCTTATGCTCATCTTCTCCCTCGGTGGTACCACCTATGGTATGTGCGAGGAGACCGTTCCCTTCTACGCCCTGCTCGCCGCTACCATGATGGCCGCTGGCTTCGACCCCATGGTCGGCGCCGCTACCGTCCTGCTCGGCGCTGGCTGCGGCTGCCTGGGCTCCACGGTTAACCCGTTCGCCGTCGGCGCTGCCGTCGACGCTCTGACCGGCGTTGGCATTGAGGTCAACCAGTCCATCATCATCGGCCTCGGTGCCGTCCTGTGGATTGTCACTACCGCTATGTCCATCGTTTTCGTGATGAACTATGCCAAGAAGGTCAAGGCTGACAAGGGTTCCACCATCCTGTCGATGCAGGAGCTCAAGGACGCCGAAGAGGCTCACGGCAAGGCTGCTTCCGAGGTCCACAAGGAGGTCAAGCTCACCGGTCGTCAGAAGGGTGTTCTGATCGCCTTCGCCTTCACCTTCGTCGTCATGATCGTCGGCTTCATTCCGCTGGCCGACCTCAACGAGGGCGTCGCCAACTTCTTCGACGCTGGCGCTGTCTACGACGCCGATGGTAACGCCGTCGTCCAGGGCTGGTCTGCCCTGATCACCGGCCTGCCCATTGGCCAGTGGTACTTCGACGAGGCTTCCACCTGGTTCTTCCTCATGGCCGTCCTGATCGGTATCATCGGTGGCCTGTCCGAGAAGCAGATCGTCAACACCTTCATCACCGGCGCTGCCGACATGATGTCCGTTGTTCTCGTTATCGCCCTCGCCCGTGGTATCTCCGTCCTCATGGCTAACACCGGCCTCGACGTCTTCGTCCTCGACGCTGCCGCCAATGCCCTGGCTGGCCTGTCCGGCGTGATCTTCGCTCCCATGAGCTTCCTGGTCTACTTCGGCCTGTCCTTCCTGATCCCCTCGACCTCCGGTATGGCCACCGTCTCCATGCCCATCATGGGACCGCTGGCTGTTAAGCTTGGCTTCTCGCCCGAGGTCATGGTCATGATCTTCTCCGCCGCCATCGGTGTCGTGAACCTGTTCACCCCGACTTCCGGCGCCATCATGGGCGGTCTCGCCCTGGCCAAGATCGAGTGGACGACCTGGCTCAAGTTTGCCCTTAAGCTCATCGTCGCGCTCTCCGTCGTCTGCGCCGTCATCCTGACCGTCGCCTGCGTGCTGCTCTAAGTACCCAACGGGTACCCCACGGAAACCTTGACGATCCTGTAAAGGATCACCTGGTCATCGTCTGTCCGGTGGGGTAAACCCACCGGTAGACTCCTACCTTTAGCCCCCTTCCGTTCCGTGCGCGGGAGGGGGCGCTCTTGTGTTCCGGCGTTTTACCAAACGCCGGAACCACTCGACGCTGCAAGCCCGCCAGAGCGGCAATCTGACGTTCAATCGTCGGGCATGGCCAAAAGGCCTATGCCCTCCTCTTTCACGTCACCTTGCTCGCTCTGGCGGGCTTTCGCTGGCTTATGCTCAACCTGCGGCGCTGCCATTGTTGGTGCTGAGTGCCTTGTTTCCCGTCCCAAATTAGCCATCTCGGGTCCCCGGTGGTTGCGGTGGGCGTGTTTGGTTGGTGCCTGTTGATGGTCTGGGTATCGGGGAGGGTCTGCTCCGTTATAATCGCCTAGAACATTAAATGGAAACGGGACGGGAGCCATATATGCGCCAGGGTTTCGACAACGCGAAGTATATCGAGCTGCAGGCTGCTCACATTAAGGAGCGCATCTCGCAGTTTGGTGGCAAGCTCTATTTGGAGTTTGGCGGTAAGCTGTTCGATGACTATCATGCGAGCCGAGTGCTGCCGGGTTTTGAACCGGACAGCAAGTTCCGCATGCTCAAGAGCATCGCCGACGATGTCGAGGTTATCATCGCGATCAACGCGAACCACATCGAGAAAAACAAGGCTCGTGGTGACCTCGGTATTACCTATGACGAGGATGTGCTGCGCCTGGTCGACCTGTTCCGCGGCAACGGCTTTGCTGTCGCGGCTGTGGTCATCACCCAGTACGCCGGCCAGCCTGCTGCCGATGTGTTCCGCAACCGCCTGAACGCGCTCGGTATTCCCGCCAAGCTGCACTATCCCATCGAGGGGTATCCGCACGATGTCGATCTGATCGTGTCCGACGATGGCTACGGCAAGAACGAGTTTGTCGAGACCACCCGACCGCTCGTCGTGGTCACTGCCCCCGGTCCTGGCTCGGGCAAGCTTGCCACCTGCCTGTCTCAGCTCTATCACGAGCACAAGCATGGCACGGCCGCCGGCTATGCCAAGTTCGAGACCTTCCCTGTCTGGAATCTTCCTCTGACGCATCCGGTCAATATTGCCTACGAGGCCGCCACGGCTGACCTCGACGACGCCAATATCATCGATTCGTTCCACCTTGAGGCCTACAACAAGACCACGGTCAACTACAACCGCGACGTCGAGGCCTTCCCGGTAGTCCGTGCCCTGATGGAAAAGATCCTGGGCAAGAGCCCCTACCAGAGCCCTACGGACATGGGCGTCAATATGGTCGGCTTTGCCATCACCGATGACGATGCCTGCCGCGACGCTTCCAAGATGGAGATCGTCCGCCGCTACTTTACCGCGGTCGAAAATGTGCGCCGTACCGGCGTGGGCGATGAGCAAGTCGACCGTCTCAAGATTATTATGAAGAAAGCCGGCATCGATAAGAACTACTCACCGGCGCGCTCGGCAGCCCTCACCAGGGAGCAGCTGACGGGTGGTCCCGTGGGTGCCATGGTCATGCCCGATGGCTCCGTGGTGACCGGCAAGACTTCCACGCGCCTGGGCGCCGCGAGCTCGCTCATCATGAATGCACTTAAGCATGTCTCGGGCGTCGACCTTGAGCTCGAGGTCATTAGCGATGAAGCGATCGAGCCCATCAGCAAGCTCAAGACGCATTTCCTGGGCAGCAAAAACCCGCGCCTCCACACCGACGAGACGCTTATGGCGCTGTCGATCACCTCGGCCACGAGTGAGACGGCCGCTCGCGTCCTTTCGGGCCTGGAGCAGCTGCGCGGTTGCGATGCCTTCTTTAGCGTGATTATCTCGCCGACGGACGAGACGGTACTGCGCAAACTGGGTATCAACGTGTGCTGCGAGCCCAAGTTTGAGCGCCGCGGTTTCTTCCATCGCTAAGTTTGAAGCACCGCGGTAATTGCATTGCATTTTGGCCGTATCGGGTTAGCGCCCGGTACGGCTTTTTGATCAATAAAGCGCCTATTTCGGCGAAAAATAGCTGTTTACCTGCCTAGAAACAATTTGAGCGGTATACAATAACCGTAACTGTTTCATCCTTAGCGGGATGCCGCATGATGGATATTACCTGCCATCGTGAGGTGTGTCGGTCGCGCACGGCGCGTTAGATGCTCGTGCTCGGTTTGAGGAGGCTGCTATGGCGGGCAAGGGTCGTGCGAGTGTCAACGATATGAAGCGTGTCGAGGTGCTGGTGTTGATGGAGATCGACCAGCAAACCGAAGACAATGGCGGGCCGTATGGTTTCTCGCGCAAAACGCTTGCCGAGCGCGTGGGGGTTTCGCCGTATCGTGCCCGCGCCGCAATCGATCGCTTGGATTCCGAAGGCATGATTGATGTCGTCTCGCGTTATAGCGACGACGGCGGTCAGCTTGCAAATGGCATTTGCCTCACCGAACGTGGCGAGTGGTATCTTGAGGGCGTCCGTACCGGCATGCTCGTTCAAGAAATGCTTGAGGACGAGGTTGCTGATCGATAGCAGCATGTAACCCTTGCCATAGCGACGCCGCCTGGGAAACCGGGCGGCGTTTTGTTTCAAGATTGAGAAATGCAATCGCACGCGAGAAAAATTGCGAACGGTCCGCGGCGCGAGTATTACAATGAAGACCCGTAAGATATGGATAAACAACTTCTACGGGAAGCGCAGGTAACTCAATATGACCAAGCATGTGTTCGTAACCGGTGGCGTGGTTTCGTCCCTGGGCAAGGGTATCACCGCGGCCTCGCTGGGCCGTCTGCTCAAGTCGCGTGGCTACAAAGTAACGATGCAGAAGGCCGATCCGTATCTGAACGTCGACCCCGGTACCATGAGCCCCTTCCAGCATGGTGAGGTCTTCGTTACCGAGGATGGTTACGAGTCCGACCTGGACCTGGGTCATTACGAGCGCTTTATTGATGAGAACCTGACCCGCGATTCCAACTTTACGACCGGCGCCATCTATAAGAGCTTGATCGCCCGCGAGCGTCGCGGCGACTTTTTGGGCGGTACCGTGCAGGTGATTCCTCACGTCACCAATGCCATTAAGGACAAGTTCCGCCGCATCGAGGAGCAGACCGGCTCCGATGTAGTCATCACCGAGCTGGGCGGCACGATCGGCGACATCGAGTCCCAACCGTTTGTCGAGGCCATCCGTCAGTACCGCAAGGAGGCCGGCCCCGAGAACGTCTGCTACATCCACGTGTCGCTCGTTCCCTATATCGCCGCCGCCCACGAGGTCAAGACCAAGCCCACGCAGCATTCCGTCAAGGAGCTCCGCAGCTTTGGCATCCAGCCCGATATCATCGTGCTGCGCTCCGACCACCATATCGATGACGCTATCCGCGGAAAGATCGCAAGCTTCTGCGACGTCGACACCGATTGTGTCTTTACCAACGAGGACTGCGCGAGCATTTACGATGTTCCGCAGCTGCTTGCCGAGCAGGACTTTGACCTGCGCATTTGCGAGCGCTTGGGTCTGGACCCGCGTGAGCGCGACATGAGCGAGTGGAATGAGTTCCTGCGCAAACAGAATCACGCCAACCATCACGCCGACAAGGTGAAGATCGCCGTCGTGGGCAAGTACACGCAGCTGCCCGATGCGTACCTGTCGGTTATCGAGGCCCTGCACCATGCGGGCGTCTTCTACGATCGCCATGTGGACGTCCAGCTGGTCGACGGCGAGAGCCTCGACGAGCAGAATGTCTCCGAGGTTGTGGGCGACGCCTCGGGCATCCTGGTCCCCGGCGGCTTTGGCAAGCGCGCCCTGGAGGGCAAGATCCTCGCGGCCGAGTTTGCCCGTGAGCACAAGATTCCGTATCTGGGCATTTGCCTGGGTATGCAGGTGGCCGTGTGCGAGTTCGCCCGCAACGT
Organism: uncultured Collinsella sp.; assembly: GCA_900545835.1. Lineage (GTDB taxonomy): Bacteria > Actinomycetota > Coriobacteriia > Coriobacteriales > Coriobacteriaceae > Collinsella. The sequence continues at coordinate 14,439 of URBB01000044.1, forward strand.
CGTCGGCCTTGCCGGCGCCAGCTCCTCCGAGTTCGATCCGGACGGCCCGTTTAGCGTCATCGATCTGATGAGCTCGCAGGAGGACGTGACCGAGAAGGGCGGCACCATGCGCCTGGGCGCCTATCCGTGCAAGCTCGCCGCCGATACCCTTGCTCGCGAGGCATATGGCGAGGAGCTCGTCTACGAGCGTCACCGTCATCGCTTTGAGTTCAACAACGCCTTCCGTGACCAGCTCGAGGACGCCGGCTTGGTTATCTCGGGTCTGTCGCCCGACGAGCGCCTGGTCGAGATGGTCGAGCTGCCGCGCGACGTGCATCCGTGGTATGTGGCAACCCAGGCTCATCCCGAGTTCAAGAGCCGCCCGACCAACCCGCAGCCGCTGTTCCGCGAGTTCGTGCGCGCTTCGATCGGCCAGCACGAGGGTGTCGACCGTCTGCAGGTGACGCCCATGAACCTCGCTACGGACTAAGGGTGCCGGCGAATAAGGAACATACCGAAGCTACTCCCTCGTCGCTCGCCGTGGCGGCGGGGGAGTATCTCGATTACCTCGCGGTCGAGCGGGGTTTGGCGCGCAACACGATTGCGGCCTATCGTCGTGACCTGACGACGTACTGCGCCTATCTGGAGCGGGCGGGTATTGTGTCTTTTGAAGAGGTGACCCGTCAGGTCGTGGAGGGCTTTGTCGCCGACCGTCGCGATGGGGGCTATTCCGATGCCTCGGTGGAGCGTGCGCTTGCGGCCGTGAAGGGCCTACATGCCTTTTTGGTGCGCGATGGGGCTGTGGCCCAAAATCCAACGGCGGCGTTGCGCCTGCCTAAAAAGGCTGAGCGTTTGCCGGAGTATCTATCGGTGGAGGATGTCTCGGCGCTGCTCGATCAAGACTTCCCCGAGGGCGAGATGGGCTTGCGCGACCATGCCATCTTGGAAGTGCTCTACGGATGCGGTTTGCGTGTGAGCGAGTTGGTGGGGCTCGATGTGGGCGATATCCATATCGACGATGGCTTTGTGCTCGTTCGTGGTAAGGGCTCGAAGGAACGCCTGTCCCCGCTGGTGGGAAGCGCGGCGCGAGCTCTGACGCTTTATGTAACTGAGGGGCGTTCTCGCTTGGCGGCCCATGCCCGCGGAACCGAGACCTCGGCGGTCTTTTTAAATAAGAACGGCCGCCGTCTGTCGCGCCAGGGCATCCATGCCATCTGTGAGCGCTACGGGCGCCAGGTGGGACTGGTGGGGCTCCATCCCCATACCTTGCGCCACTCCTTTGCCACCCACATGCTCGCGGGCGGTGCCGACCTGCGTGTGCTGCAGGAGATTTTGGGCCATGCCGATATTTCGACCACGCAGGTCTACACGCATGTCGACCGAACGCAACTGACCGAGGTCTATCTGGCGGCGCATCCGCTAGCACATCGCTAGCACCTCGCTGACCTGCATATTTATAAATATTAAATGGGACGGGCCCCAGATTGCCGAGACGCACTTTTGCGCGCATGGGCAACTGTCTCTTATACACATCTGACGCTGCCGACGACGGAGAGAGTG
>URBB01000045.1 GCA_900545835.1 uncultured Collinsella sp.
GCCGAGCCGGCGGAGGAGTCTGCCGAGCCCGAGCCCAAGCTCTATCGCAACGCCGCCGGCAACATCCGCTTTGGTTCGGATGCCATCCGTGCGCTCGGAATGCTTCCCGAGTCCTGCACGCTCGATTACGAGGAGGGCGAGGAGCCAACGTTTGAGCCCGAGCCTGCCCCCGTCGTGGCTGCGCCTGCGCCCGTTGTCGCTGCGGATGATGAGTCTGCCGCGGTTACCGCTGCCGTTGCCGATCCCGAGGCGGTGTCCGCGTTCGATCCCGCGGCAGGACTGGACATTTTGGCTCCCGCCGCACCGGCGCAAGACGTTGCGGACGAGTCTGACGACGATTACGTTGAACAACCGAGGCGCGTGTCTTACGAGAGCGATACTGATTTCTCGGCCGAGATTCCCGCGGCAACGCCGCATGCCGACATTGCATCCGCGTTCTCGTCGATTGGCGCCAGCGCTTCCAACTTCTTTAAGGGTGCGTTTGCAAAGGGCAAGAAATTTGTCGACGATTTCGAGGAGAAGCGCGCTGCCGCACGCGAGGCTGCCGAGCAGGAGGCTATCGCTCAGCAGCAGGCAGCCGAGGCGGCACGTGAGCTCGCGGCGCAAGAGTTCGAGCAGAACGAGGCTATGCAGTCCGCGCCCGTCGAAGCCGCCGAAGCTACAACGTCCTTTGAGTCCCAGCAACCGGCGTCCGCGGATGTTGTTGAAGCGACGACGTCTTTCGAGGCTCAGCAGCACGTCGATAGCACCATGTCGTTTGATGCCGCGCAGTTCGATTCCACGATAACGTTTGAAAAACAGGGCACCGCGATTGCCGAGCCCCTTCCTGTTTCCGATGAGCAGGGCGACGCGGCAGACGATGACGAGCCTGTTGATGCTGCCGAAATCCAAGATGCCGCCGAGGACGAGCCCGTCGAGGCCAACTCTGACGAAGAGCAATACGCGGCAGCCGAGCAAGATGATTCGACCGAGGTCGAGCAGGAGGAAGTGCCTGCGGTTTCCGAGACTCCCGAGACGGATGAGTCGAGGCCTTATTCCACGCAGATTTTCACCATGCCGACCCCGAGTGGTTCCGGTGCCACGGTTGCCAATGTCGCTCCCACCCAGGACGAAACGGTCGATTCCCTTATGGCCCAGATTTCCTCCCAGGCATCGCCGCGCCCGCAGATGAATGTTCCCGATCCGGCGTCGGCACCGTCGCCTGCACCTTCCTCGTCTCCGCTGGCTTCGGTCCCCGATCCGTCGCTGCCGTCTATGAAGCAGGCAAACGTTGCGTCTCGCACGTCGCTGTTCGACCTTCCCGACCCCTCCGCACAGGTCAACGATCCCTTTGCTACTGCTCAGGGCCCCGAACCCACATCGGCACCCGTTGCGCCTCCTATGCCCGTTGCGTCGGGCGCACAGCCGATCGAGACCATTTCGGCTCCCGCCCCGGCGGCACCCAAGTCTCGTAAGCGCGGCCTGGGTGGTCTGTTCGGCCGTAAAAAGAAAAACGAGCAGGACAGCATGAGTGACTGGCTGGGCGTCGAAGACGATTACGATGCCAAGAAGTCCGGTCGCGGTATCGGTTCGTGGGATAACTTCGAGGACGATAACGATGGCTGGAAGGGTGGCGCTACGTCTTCCGATGGCGCTTCTTCCGAAGATATGCTCTCGGCTGTCGCCTCTATGGGCGATGATGAGCTGCTCGGTCACGATATCTGGTTTGTGGCAACGGGCGCCTCGGATTGTGATGGCGCTGGCATGAAGGCCTTCTTGGCTTCGCATCGCGATAAGCTCCGCGGCGTATTCTTTATCAATCTTGAATCCGTCGGCGCCGGTAGGCTTTCGGTGGTGACGGTCGAGGGCGAACAACAACTGCTCAAGGGCGATCGCCGCATCATGAACCTGGTCAGCAAGGTCTGCAAGTCGTTCCATGTCGATTGTGGCGCGCTCGAGATGCCCTATGCCAAGACCGATGCCTATGCTGCGCTCGAGGCGAGCCGCCGAGCCCTTACCATCGCCGGCGTGGACGGCACGCGTCTGGCTTGCGCTCGTACCGAGGACGACCTGCCCCACAATGTCAACCCGACGAACATTGCTACGGTATCCGAGGTCGTGACCGAGGTTATCCGCCGTTCGTAGACGGAGCTCTAAGGAGTCAACGTGTTTTCGTATATTAAGCGCCATTGGCCTGTCTACGTGATTTTGACCTTGATTGCCATTGCGTTAGGATTTGGGGCTGCCTACATCGTGGGTGCAAAGGGCTCGACCCCCGCCTCCGCAATCAGCGAAGAGGTGGAGCAAGAACAGAGTACGGGTGCCGATGGGATTCCTGAGTCCGAGCAGGCAATCGTTGATGGTGGATCTTCGTCTGCAGAGTAGATGCGGCGATTTACATGATTGAAAGCGGGCGAGCCAGGGGACTGGCTCGCCCGCTTTTTCATCGCGCTAACGCTTCTTTGGGATCGACCTAAGGCGAGCGAACCATAGGGCTGCGGCACCCGAGGTCAGGAGCGCGGTGATGCAAGCGGCGATGGGAACTGATCCTGTTGCCGGTAGGTCCTGCGGTAGGGTACAGCGTTGAATGACGCTGTCCTCGTCATGTGACTCAAGTTTATCGCCGCCACCGTTGCGGCAAAGATCGACGCGCGCGCTGTTGGTGAGTGCGGTTTGGGGCGTATAAGCCGACGTTGCCTGCATGTGTACGACTGCGCCCCGAGCGTCTGTGCCAAGGATTGCTTTGGCATCGTCAAGGTCGTCGTGCTCATCTTTGAGATCATCGCGGGTCCAAGAATCCGCATCGCTTCGAGTCGTAAAGTCGGCGGCTACCGCACCGTATTCAATTCGAATGCCTGTTACGACGGTATTGGATGCAAGGTCGAGCTCTTCCGCCTCGAGTGTGGTGGATTCCGTGGTCGAGACATCCGCCTTCCAGAGGCGCCAGCCGTCGTAATCGACGAGACGGCAGTCCTCACCAAGGCTCTCTTTTACTTCGTCGGACTCAAGCCAAGGATTTTCGTGTCCATCGTCAAGTGTCGCGTTCGCCGGCTCATCGACGTCTGTCGAGTCCAACGGCGTCGTGCGATACCACACGTTGCACAGACCGTTGAGGTCGCCGATGGCGACGGGGGTTTCGATTGAGATGAATCTCGCCGTGCCGTCTTTGGCGCACTCAAGATCATCGGTAATCGTAAACTCATCAACCCAAGTAGCGGAATCGTTTCGAGCGTCGATGGTATAGGAGAAAAGTCCATCCGTATTAGTTTGCGTCGCGGCGCGATTTTTACCATCGCCGTTAGCCAACAGGCCCTTTTCGATAGGTTGGACAAGTTCCTGACGCTTGTCGACCTGTCCCTTGATCTCGATGGGCGCATCCTTCATCGCGACGGATTGGACTTCTCCCGTATCCTTTATTTCAAACGTTATCTCCTCGGCAAGGTCATAGGTCCGCGGAGACATCATTTCGCGCAACGAGTAGGTGCCGGGTGCAAGATGTTCGACGCGGTGTGGCTTGTCGGATGAGGTCCAGGAGTCTATTTCGGTTTTATCGGGACCATATAAGGTGAGTTGTGCGCCTTCCACTTCCTGCTCACCGCTTGCATCGACCTTGGAGATATCAACCTTGGTGTAATCGTCGGATACGTTAAGCCGTGCTTCTACAACGGGTGTTTTCTGGTCGGCATAAGTAAGGTCGACAATATGGGTTGTCCGATCGAGCAAGAAGCCTGCCGGCGCTTGAGTCTCGACAACCTCGTAGCGTGCGGTGCCAAGTCCCAGCGGGAGGTTGTCCGCGCGTGCTTCTCCAGTTTCATCCGTCGTGATGGTAGCGACAGTCTCACCGTCGAGCGCGGCAATGCTACCGTCGGGGCGCACGATATCACTCGAGGCACGGATCTCAAAGACGGCGCCCGCGAGGCTGCTGCCGTCTATGGCATCGGTTTTAACGATCCTGATGTTTCCGGTCGCGGCGTGGTCATAATACGAGGCGATTGCAACGGGCGTTAGGTTCATGTCGGCGGGTATGTTTACCTCGATCTCCTCGCCGACAAGATAGGGCTCTTTGGCCGAGGTTTCGCGTACATAATAGGTGCCCGGCACGAGCGATTCGGGCAGTGTGACGGTCCCGGTCGCGTCAGTCGTAAAGGTGTCCATTACGTTATGTGTTGGATACCAGCAAGTTTGTGAGACAGATTCGTGATTGCTGTCGAGTAGTTGGAAGGTGAATCCGGCTAGTGGAACAGAAGCGCCTGTTTGGGCATCGCGTTTTACAATCTGGAGATGCGTCGACAGAGCGTGGTTGTCCACGATATATTGAAGCTCGGCGCCGTTGGAAATCTGATTGGCCCCGACGGTCCATTCCCCTGCACGTTTAAAACCCTCGGGGACGGTTTCCGGAACCTCGCGAACCGTGTAGCCGGCACGGTCGTATGGGACGGCTCCGTGGATACCGGCGGGTCGCTTGCCTGCGCCGAACCATGCTTCGGGCTGATCTTTGGTGGAGGCAAAGCCATAGACGTTTGTGGTCAGTGTGCCAACAACCTGCTGAGAGCTGTTGCTGACAACCTCAAAGACAACACCTTCCGCCGGCTGCTCCAGGCCGGATTGGTCGCTATTGCCGTAATCCTTGAATTTGGAAATCTCAAGGTTAAACGCAATGGGGATATCGGAAACGCGAGATTCGATCTCGACCACGCCTGAATCGCCGAGCTGGTCGGCTCCAACGGTATAGGTCCAGCTGTCGTTGGATGGCAGGTAGCCCTCGGGGGCTTTTGATTCGTAGATGGTAAAGGTTCCTAAGGGGACATCGGCGAGGGTGGCCCGACCGCTTTCGTCGGTCGTGAGGATTTGTGCCCATCCAGGGGTTGATTGCGACACACACGTGAACTCTGCTCCTGCGAGTGAAGATCCCACCTGGGGGCCGGCATTCGTCGCGGCATCGAGTTTTACGATACGCAGATTGATGGTGCCGGGCTGTTCATCAATGGCGACCCGCCCGCCGTCATTCCCCGTGGTAAAGGCAATACGATCGTGGCGGGGGACATAGCCGGCCGGCGCCTTCGTTTCAACTAGGTAGTATGCCGTGTTGGGCAGAAGTGTTGCTTGCGCTCGACCGTTGCTGTCCATCTTGATGGTGCCGACACGCGCGCCGCTGGCGCTCTCAAAAATATCGAATGTTGCCCCGGTAAACTGATAGGTATTGTTTCCGCTGGTAATAACGGTGTTAGCAGACTGCTTTTGGAAGGAAACAGAGACCGCCGGCAGTACATAGAGCATGTCTTGACGTTTGCTGCCGCCCGATACGGCCCCTAGATAGCGTCGCGCGCGGTGCGGAGCGGCTTCGATGCTTCCTGATTTTGCGCTGTCGTGGAGCCACCGCGCAGCCGCCACGACTTCATTGTCGGCGGTAAAGTGTCCGCTCTTGGTTTTACCCTGAGCGGTCGTGTAGGAGTAGGTGCCGTCGACATGGGTAGTGCCGTTGAGCATCCATACGGCAAGCTGGGTGGCGGCGCGGGCGCGATCGGGTGAAAGATGGTAACCGCCAAACGACGTGGTGGTGGGATATCCGTGACAAACGATTGCCGCGAACTCGTCGTCGAGCCACACCCAGCCTTGATCAAAGTTGAGCCATGGGCCGCCCGGTTTGGTGGGGCCGGGGCGCTCCTGGTTCATGCAGTAGGCAATCGAGGTGTCTTGAGCTTCATACTTGCCGATGAAGAAGGGCCCACAATCATCGCTAATAGTGCGGAAGCCGAGCTGGTCGTAGCCATCGACGGCAAATGCGGCTCCCGGTGCCAGGCAGCCGAAAAGCAGGAAGAGGAGCAGGAGCAGCGGACCTGTTGCGATTGCGCTGTGGACAGAGTGCGTGGGTGCGTTGGACATGGCTGCTCCTTATCCCTCGTGCGCCGCACGGGGAGGCTGCGACGCGTAGGATGAGGCTACCCCCGAGGTTCATGCGGGTAAGTACCGGAGCCTGACCAAAAGCTTGCCCAATTCCTGACAAATTGAGCTCAAATACAACAATCAAGCAAAAGCGCAGGTAGAAGATAAGGAGAACAGGAGGTCAAAGGTCCTCATCTCCACAATTGACGCGATTTTCAAACGAATCTCCATAGCTAAAACAAGCATCGCCACCCTTGTATCGAACAAGACAACCGCGCTATACTATCCCCCACATATGCGGGCATCGCCAAGTGGTAAGGCATCAGCTTCCCAAGCTGACACTCGCGGGTTCGAGTCCCGTTGCCCGCTCCATTCGAATTTCAGGCACGGTAACGTTTCGTTACCGTGCCTTTTTCAATAAAGTGCCGGGACTCGAACCCGACAGGGTGCGAGCGTTAAATAAACGCGAAGCGTTTATAGCGAGCAGGCAAGGTCGCCGATAGGCGACCGCAGCCGGTGCGTATTTGCGAAGCAAATACGCAGACGTCCCGTTGCCCGCTCCATGGAGCAAGGAAGATTTCGGGAATGGTAGATTCAGCCTGCTTTGCTCCCACACTTCCCCGGATCTCGGTATGCCACTGAAGCCGGTGCGGATTTGCGAAGCAAATGCGCGGACGTCCCGTTGCCCGCTCCAATTCCAAAATGTTAGGTTAATGCCTGCTGCCCATACTTGCACCTGCGCACGGTACAATGGATGGGTTACGACCAACGTGCCAATAACCAAAAAGGAGCCGCTATGATCGATCGCTATACCCGCCCGGAGATGGGACACATTTTCTCCCTCGAGAACAAGTACGCCATTTGGCAGGAGATCGAGGTCTTGGCCTGCGAGGCCCAGGCGGAGCTCGGCAAGATCGGTATTTCCAAAGACGAGGCCCAGTGGATCCGCGACCATGCCAACTTTGAGAAGGCGAAGGTCGATGAGATCGAGGAAGTCACGCGCCACGACGTCATTGCCTTCCTGACCAACATGAAGGAGTACATCGATGCCGATGTTCCCGAGGGCGACCCCAAGCCCAGCCGCTGGGTTCACTATGGCATGACCAGCTCCGATCTGGGCGACACGGCCCTGTGCTACCAGCTCACCCAGGCCTGCGACCTGATCATCGAGGACGTCAAAAAACTCGGCGAGATCTGCAAGCGTCGCGCCTTTGAGGAGCGCAACACGCTCTGCGCCGGCCGTACTCATGGCATCCATGCCGAGCCGATGACCTTCGGCATGAAGTTTGGCTCTTGGGCCTGGGAGCTCAAGCGCGATCTGGATCGTCTTGAGGACGCCCGCAAGAATGTTGCCTTCGGTGCTATCTCAGGCGCTGTCGGCACGTACAGCTCCATCGAGCCGTTCGTCGAGGAGTACGTCTGCGAGCACCTGGGCCTGGTCCACGATCCCCTGTCCACGCAGGTCATCAGCCGCGATCACCATGCCTACCTTGCCGGCGTGCTTGCCACTACAGCGGCCACCTGTGAGCGCATCGCTACCGAGGTTCGCAATCTACAGAAGACCGATACGCTCGAGGCCGAGGAGCCGTTCCGTAAGGGCCAAAAGGGCAGCTCAGCCATGCCGCACAAGCGCAACCCCATCACCATGGAGAAAGTCTGCGGTCTGTCGCGCGTCGTGAAGTCCAACGCCCAGGTTGCCTTCGATAACGTCGCCCTGTGGCACGAGCGTGACATTTCGCACTCCTCTGCCGAGCGCGTCGCCCAGGCCGATAGCTTCATCGCCCTCGACCACATGTTCCAGTGCCTCATCCGCGTTATCGACGGCCTGCAGCTGTATCCCGCCCGCATGATGGCCAACCTCAATAAGACCCGCGGCCTCATCTTCTCTTCCAAGGTACTGCTCGCCCTCGTCGACACGGGCATCACCCGCGAGGACGCGTACGCCATTGTGCAGGAGAACGCTATGGCAACCTGGCACGAGGTACAGGATTGTGTCTCCGGCCCCACCTTTAAGGAGCGTCTCGAGGCCGACCCGCGCTGCACCGTCAGTCAGGAGAAGCTCGACGAGATCTTTGATCCGTGGGACTTCCTCACCCGTATCGACACGGTCTTTGATCGTCTGGAGCAGCTGAGCTTCGAGTAGGTTCGGGCATAACGTTAGCTTTTTAGGGCGCTTTGCTGGTAATGTGTGTTGCCGGCAAAGCGCCTCGTTGCATTTAGGGAAAGACGGGGATAATAGTCGTCTCGAATAACATTCTGAGAGGGGATCGCATGATTTCGTTTGATTACAAGCCTCAGGGCGTGTGTGCTCGCAATATTCACCTTGACCTTTCCGATGACGGCAACAAGGTGGTGGGCGTTGAGTTTACCGGCGGCTGCGACGGCAATCTCAAGGCTATCTCCAAGCTGGTCGAGGGCGCTCCCGCCGATCGCGTAATCGAGGTTCTCGCCGGTAATACCTGCGGTATGAAAAAGACCTCCTGCGCCGACCAGCTTACGCGCGCTATCGAGGCCGCTCGCGCCGAGATCGCCTAATGGGTATCGCCGATCACATCAAGAACGGAATATCGCGTCGCGGCTTTGTACTCGGTGGGGCTGCCGCGGGCGCTGCCACGGTGCTTGCCGGATGCTCGAAAAAAACGGGTACCAGCGATGATGCCCCCGGCGAGCCGCAGGTTATCAAGGACGATTCCAAAATCATCTCGATTACGGATGAGTATGAGGCTGTCGACATCGATCTTGAGCCGGCGTCATCGTGGACGCTGCCTCTGGGTACGCTGCTGTACTACTGCGACGGCGATTACGCCGCGGCGATGATGGCGCCCGCATCGGCACTGCACGCCAACACACTCGGCGTGCTCAACCTGGGCGATGGCTCGCTTACCACATTAATCGAGGATCCTATCGAGGGCACGGGATACGCATTCTACGATGTCCGTGCCGGCGACGGCGTATTCGCGTGGGTTGAGATGAACTTTGCCAATTCATCGTGGAAGCTCTACGCTCAAAATCTGTCGGGCGCTTCGCTCTCTGGCGACGTGGTTGAGCTCGATCGAGGTGGCAAGGACTATGATCCGCCCCTGTTCACGGCGTTCGGGTCATCAGTCATCTGGTATAAAATGCCTTCGGCAGGCGGCAATAAAACGAGTAGTGATTCGTTTTGCTATCGTCGCTCGCTTGATGAATCCAAGGCCGAGGTAATTTGGAAATCGACGGGCCGCTTTGCATCGGCCCCGCGCGCGAGCGACGGCATTTTGACCATCTCGCCGCGTGTCCGCAACGACGAGGGCGTCTACTACGGCATAACGGCAATCGATCTGACCGACGGCAACAACACCAAACGTGCCCAGCTAGTCCTTCCCTCGTCAGTCTCGCCTTTCGAGGCCGTATATATGGGCGATACCTTCGTGTTTTCTATCGAGGCGACCTATAGTGGCGTGGGCAGCCTGGGCAACATGGGCACGTATATCGGTAATGAGGGAGGGCCGTATCTCTTCCTGTCCCGCGAGCCGCTTGCATGTGCGGCTGGCAAGAAGAATAAATACCTTGTTAAGGTACAGGCGTCGCATTTCCTGATCGACACCTCTGCCAAGACCTATGGCTCGCTGCTGTCGCCCGACCGCGCTTTGGAGTATGGCGATTATCCAGCTACGGCGGGAAAGTCGGACTCATTCCTTACGTACGCCACGGTGCGCAACAGCCAGGGTATACCAGAGACGGTCACTGCACGCCTATTCTCTCTTTAAGCTTAGAGGGGTTAAAAAGGCGCCAACAGGGGAATAAACGCGTTGTAATTGTGAGTACCGCCCGCCGAGCTGCCGCGTCATAGCGGCATCCGGCGGGCTCAGGTGCGTTAAAATGGGCTTGTTCTTAGCTAATTGAGACAGGGGGGCCGTGTTATGGCTTCAGATGCAAAAAAGATTCTGCTGGTCGAGGATGAGAAGGCAATCCGTGACGCCGTCGCTGCCTATCTCGAGCGCGAAGGCTACTGGGTTGTGGGCGTCGGCGACGGTCAGTCCGCGATCGAGGAGTTCGAGAAGCATCAGTTCGACCTGGTCGTGCTCGACCTTATGCTCCCCAAGATTCCCGGCGAGCGCGTTTGCCGCACCATTCGCGATACCTCGGATGTCCCCATCATCATGCTGACGGCTAAGGGCGAGATCGAGGACCGTATTATCGGTCTTGAGCTCGGTGCCGATGACTATCTGATTAAGCCGTTCTCGCCGCGCGAGCTCGTCGCCCGCGTTCGTGCTCTGTTCCGCCGTGCCCATCAGGCCGACGAGCCCGCCGTCGAGGTGCTCGACTTCGGCGATCTGGTCATCGATATCTCGGGCCACAAGATCTTGGTCGAGGGCAAGGAAGTCGATCTGACGGCTTCCGAGTTCAAGCTGCTCACCACGCTTGCCCGCCATCCCGGCCGTGTGTATAACCGCATGGAGCTGGTCGAGAAAGTGCTCGGGTATGACTTTGAGGGCTATGAGCGCACCATCGATAGCCACGTGAAGAATCTTCGCGCCAAGCTGGGCGATGATCCCAAGAAGCCCAAGTGGCTCTACACCGTCCATGGTGTCGGCTATCGCTTCGAGGCTCCGGCCAAGACCGATAAGTCGGACGAGAAATAGGGAAATCACATATGACACCTGCGCGCTTTGAAATCGGACAAAAGCACAAGCAGGAGAGCGAGGCGGGTTCCAAGGCTAGTTGGAACACGCCTCGTTCCGATTCACGGCCAACGATGAGCTATCCCTCGCGCATGGCACTTGCTTTTGCTCTGACATCGCTCATGACGGTATTGGTGCTGGTGGGCGTTGTCTCTGTTGTGTGGGGCACGGTCTTTTCGGATTACACACGCTCCAATATCGTCGAAATCGCAAATTCCGCTGCCGAGAAGTTGGCAACCTCATATGAGGAAAACGGCTCTTGGACCGCGGGAGAACTGCGCACGGTCGCAACGTCGAGTTTGGTTTCCGACGATCTGGGTATGCAGGTCGTCAATAAAAAGGGCGTGATCGTTTATGACGATTCCTGGCCCTCGGCAAGCGCCACCGCCGATGTACGCGAAAACCAGGCTACGACCGACGACACGAGCGGCAAGAGGGCATCGCATAGCCCGGTCTCGTCTGCTCCAACCGACTCCGATAGCGTTGCTAACGTCGAGATTGTAACGTCTTCCGGCGAGCATGTCGGACAGGTAAAGCTGTGGGCCATCGGCTCCGACGCTCTGCTCACCAAGGCGGACTCTGCGTTTAGGGAGAAGACCTTTAACGCCATGGCCCTCGCCGCGGTTGTTGCAATCTGCATTTCGGTCGTTATCGGATCGCTCGTGTCGCGCATGCTCACCAAGCCGATTCATCGCATCACCAGTACCGCAAAGCAAATCCGTGACGGCGACCTGTCGGCTCGCACGGGACTGCGCGGTGATGACGAGATCGATCAGCTGGGTGAGACCTTCGATGAGATGGCCACTTCGCTCGAGAAGGATATGAAACACGAGAAGCGCCTGACCTCAGACGTTGCACACGAGCTTCGCACGCCGCTTATGGCCATGCTCGCAACGGTCGAGGCCATGCAGGATGGCGTGTATCCCACCGACGATGAGCATTTGGAAACCGTTGCTTCCGAGACGCGTCGCCTGGCTCGTCTGGTGCAGCAGATGCTCGACCTATCGCGTATGGAAAACAGCACGGCTCCGCTCAATCTAGAACCGGTGGACATGGTTCCGTTCGTGCGATCGATTGTGAACGGCCAGGAGCGTCTGTTTGCCGACCGTGACCTTCGTCTTCGCTTTGCAGATGAAACCCAAGGGCACGACGATGTCGTCGAGGCCGATCCCGACATGATCACGCAATGTGTTATCAACCTCATGAGCAACGCCATGCGCTACACCCCCGAGGGCGGTTGGGTCGTGGTGTCGGTGCTCAGTGACCGCAGGCACGTCAGCATTGCCGTTTCTGATACCGGCATCGGTATTGCCAAGGACGATCTGTCGCGCATTTTCGGGCGGTTTTGGCGCGCCGATGCCAGCCGCGCCCGCGAAGCTGGCGGCCTGGGCGTCGGCCTCGCCGTGACCAAGCAGATCGTCGAGCGTCACCATGGCTACATATCCGTGGAGTCGGAGCTTGGAAAGGGTACGACTTTTACAATTCATCTGCCCCGCGAGCACATGGCGGACGCGGCATCTACTACAATGGAGCACTAGCTTTTCGCTATTCGGTGAAGGAGGGGCCGCGTCCCTGCCGCTCCGAGTTTGCGAAAACATGCGGGAAAGAACCCGCATTTCTGTCGTATTTAGGTAAGGAGTGACTCACGTGACAACGATGGAGCGTCGTCCGGATTCCCGTGGCAAGGTTCGTGATATTTACGATGCCGGTGAAAACCTGCTGATGGTCGCCACCGACCGCATTTCTGCGTTCGACTTCATTCTTCCCGACGAGATTCCGTTTAAGGGAGAGGTGCTCAATCGCATCTCGGCATTCTGGTTCGATAAGTTTGCCGACATCGTCCCCAACCATCTCGTTTCCATCGACCCGGCGGATTTCCCCGAGGAGTTTGCTGAGTATCGTGACTACCTCGCTGGCCGCGCCATGCTGGTTAAGAAGGCCCAGACGATTCCTATCGAGTGCATCGTCCGCGGCTATCTGACCGGTTCGGGCAAGAAGACCTACGACGAGAACGGCACCGTCTGCGGCATCCAGCTGCCTGAGGGCCTGACCGAGGCTTCCAAGCTTCCCGAGCCGTTGTTCACGCCGTCCACGAAGGCCGAGATCGGTGACCACGACGAGAACATCTCGTTCGAGCGTTGCTGCGAGATCGTGGGCGAGGACATCGCCACGCAGATTCGTGACCTTTCCCTCAAGATCTACAAGGCCGCTGCCGAGTACGCCGCGACCCGTGGCATCATCATTGCCGACACCAAGTTCGAGTTTGGTGTCATCGATGGCAAGGTCACGCTGATCGACGAGTGCCTCACGCCCGACTCCAGCCGTTTCTGGCCTGCTGCCAGCTACGAGGAGGGCAAGATCCAGCCTAGCTACGACAAGCAATTCGTCCGCAATTGGCTCAAGGCCAACTGGGATATGACGGGGGAGACCCCGCACCTGCCCGCCGAGGTCATCGATGGCACGTCCGAGCGCTATCGCGAGGCCTTCCAGATCATCACTGGCTCCCAGTTCACAAGCATGAAGGAGAACGCATAAGTGAGTACCCGTAGCGCCACGAACAAGCGCACGCAATCCCACGAAGTTACCGGGGTTGCGCGCAAGTCTGCCGCATCTGCTAAGCCCGCCCGCCAAGCAGCGAGCTCCGTTCGCGTCGTGCCGGCTTCGTCTAAGGCACGCCGCAAAGAGCTCGAGAAGGGCGAGAACCTCGAGGGCCTCTCTAAAGAGGAGAAGCGCGCCCGCAAGGCTAAGCAGCGCGCCAAGGAGGACCGCATCTATACGGTGTCGAATATCCTCCTCAAGCAGGACGAGGACTACACCAAGCGCCGTCGCATCTGGTGGATTGTGCTCGCCATTGGCATGGTGCTCGTCGTGGCAATTTGGGCCTCGCTGTACTTCGCTCCCGCTGGCATGGTGTCCAGCCCTGTCCAGATGGTCGGCATCGTTTTGTCCTATGTCATCATCCTAGGTGACTTTATCTACGACTTCGCTCGTATTCGTCCCTTGCGCAACATGTACCGCGCGCAGGCCGAGGGCATGTCCGAGAACAAGCTCAACGCTCTTATCGAGCGCGCAGCTGCCGAGGAGGACAAGAAGGACTCCAAGAAGAAGTAGCGTTTGCATACATACTTATCGCTAAGATATAAGGCGCGTCGTTTTTGCGGCGCGCCTTTTTACTGTTCTATAGATAGATGGAGTGGCACATGATTCGAGCTGCCCTGACGGTCGAAGAGGCCCTGGAGGGTATGAAGTCCCTGGAGCCCAAGATTAAAAACTATGCGCGCCTGGTCGTCCGCAAGGGCGTAAACGTTAAGCCCGGCCAGGAAGTCGTCGTTCAGTCTCCGGTTGAGTGCGCGCCGTTTGCGCGCGTGGTGGTCGCGGAGGCCTATGCTGCCGGCGCCGGCCACGTGACGGTCATCTGGGCCGATGATGCCGTGACGAGGCTCACGTACGAGCATGTCGAGAAAAGCTATTTTGAGCAGACGCCCGAGTGGAAGCGCCTGCAGCTGGATTCCCTGGCCCAGGACGGTGCCTGCTTTATCTTTATCGAGGGTGCGGACCCCGCCGCCCTTAAGGGCATCGATCCCGCTAAGCCCGCTGCAGCTTCTAAGGCAAAGAACACGCAGTGCAAAGTTTTCCGCCGTGGACTGGATTACAACATCAATCCGTGGTGCATCGCCGGCGCTCCGGTCGTGGCTTGGGCGCGCGAGGTGTTCCCGGGAGACGCCGATGAGGTTGCAATCTATAAGCTGTGGAATGCGATTCTGCACACCGCTCGCGCCGATGGCCAGGACCCAGAGAGCGACTGGGAGCTCCATGACGCCGCATTCGAAAAGAACCTGCGTTTCCTGAACGGCAATCGTTTCGACTGCCTGCATTACACCGCGGCAAATGGAACCGATCTGACGATTGGCATGACGAAGGGTCACGAGTGGGCCGGCGGCAAGGGCAAGACGCCCGATGGGCACCCCTTCTTCCCCAACATTCCCACCGAGGAAGTCTTCACTTCGCCCGATCGCATGCGCGCCGACGGTATCGTGTACTCGGCCATGCCGCTCATCCACCACGGCAATAAAGTCGACGATTTTTGGATTAAGTTCGAGGGCGGCCGCGTGGTGGACTACGACGCCCGCGTGGGCAAGGCAACGCTCGCAAGTATCATCGATACTGACGAGGGCGCTGCTCACCTGGGAGAGGTCGCGCTCATTTCCAAGAACACGCCGATCCGCGAAAGTGGTGTTCTGTTCTACGATACGCTCTATGACGAGAACGCTAGCTGCCATCTCGCGCTAGGTGTCGGTTTCCCCGAATGCATCGAGGGTGGGTACGACATGTCCAAGGAGGAGCTCCTGGAGCATGGTGTTAACGTCTCGAGCACGCACGTCGATTTTATGATCGGCACGGACGACATCGATATTACGGGCATTACGCCTGATGGACGTGAAGTTGTGATTTTCCAGAACGGCCAATGGAGTTGGGAATAGTCCCAGACCGTGGTACAATGCCACCCGCGGGCCGTTAGCTCAGCTGGCAGAGCAGGGGACTTTTAATCCCAAGGTCCAGGGTTCGAACCCCTGACGGCCCACCATAGAATAGAAAAGCGACTGGCGGATGCCGGCCGCTTTTTTGTTACCGCGGCACGGGTTCGAACCCGAAAGGGCGCGGAGCTGAGTAAACGCGTGAGCGTTTGCCAGCGCAGCGCGCAAGGCGCGAAAGCGCCGCAGCGGCCGCCTGCGGAGCAGGCTGAACCCCTGACGGCCCACCCAAAGATTGTTGAGACGGTCAACTTCGGTTGGCCGTCTTTTTTGTTGCCGGTGCACGGGTTCGAACCCGTATCTATCTATATATAAGAACGCTTGGCGAACAAAACCCGCCTTTTACCGATGGGAAACAAATAGCTGATGCCTTTGGAGTAAAGTAGCGCTCCAGAGATGACCGATGTCTCAATACTCATAAAACAGCTGGTCATCGCCAATATCAGAAGCCAATGCTTCAGTTTTAACCTCAGTGACGCGACTGAGGGATCTATTCATTTGTGAACAAAATATGGAGTGCGCGATTCCCGCCCACGCGGCCCCTCCGGTCTGGCAATATATCTCCTTGCCGCGCGGCCCGGTCGGACCGGATCAGCCGCG
>URBB01000046.1 GCA_900545835.1 uncultured Collinsella sp.
CAACGGCCACTCATTTAAGTCTGTCCCCAATGAGTAGGGATAGAAAAAGGCCCGGGTGCCGTAGCATCCGGGCCTTTGCTAGCAACTTGATGTTGCGGGCAGCTTAGAACTTGTGGCCGCACTTCTTGCAGACGCGCAGCTTGTTCTTGCCGTCCTTCTCGTGACCGACGCGGGTAACCTTACCGCACTCGGGGCAAACGAGATTGACGTTGGAGGCGTCGATGGGAGCCTCCTGCGAAACGATGCCGCCCTGCTGCTTGGCAGCGTTGGGCTTGACGGCCTTCTTGACGACCGAAACGCCCTCGACAACGACCTTGTTCTCGGCGGGGAGAGCACGCAGGACAACGCCCTGCTTGCCGCGATCCTTACCAGAGAGAACCTGGACCTTATCGCCCTTCTTGATATACATATATCTCCCCTAACTACAGGGTCTCGGGAGCGAGCGAGACGATCTTCATGTACTTCTTGTCACGAAGCTCGCGAGCGACAGGCCCGAAGATACGGGTGCCGACGGGCGAACCATCGTTGTTGATGACAACGCAGGCGTTCTCATCAAAGCGAATGTAGGAGCCATCCTTGCGGCGGATCTCCTTAACGGTGCGAACGACGACGCAACGGACAACGTCCTTCTTCTTGACGTTGGCGCCAGGAGTAGCCTCCTGGACAGCACCGATGAACACATCGCCGATGCCTGCATAACGACGCTTGGAACCGCCAAGCACCTTGATGCAGCGAATCTTGCGAGCGCCGGAGTTGTCGGCGACGTTCAGCATGGTTTGCATCTGAATCATGGTAGATGTTCCTCCGAACTAAGAACCGAAGAGAGGTGCGCAGCCTTTATACGGCCCGTGGTATGCAAGCAAGGCATACGCACATCTTCGGAAACGTACAAGTCGTAAGAGCGACTGCTTATTTAGCGCGCTCGACGACCTCGATGAGGCGCCAACGCTTCATCTTGGACATAGGACGGGTCTCCATAACGCGGACGGTATCGCCCACGCCAGCCGTGCACTCCTCGTCATGAGCGTGCAGCTTCTTGGAGCTGGTCATCATCTTGCCGTACTTGGGGTGACGCTTGCGCTCGGTGATGGTGACAACAATGGTCTTGGCACCGGAGACGGAGGTAACGACACCCGTACGGACCTTACGCGAGTTACGCGAATCAGTCATGTTCTCTCCTTAGGTCCTACTCGGCGACAGCGGACTTCTCCGCTGCGATCTCGCGGGCGCGCTGCTCCGTGAGGACGCGAGCGATGTCCTTCTTCACGGTGTTGACGCGAGCGGTGTTGTCCAGCTGGCTGGTGGCCATCTGGAAACGAAGGTTAAAGAGCTCGGCGCGCATTTCCTTCAGCTTCTCAACGAGCTGAGCGTCCGAGAGCTCACGAATCTCTGCGGGCTTCATTAGTTCTCCTCCTTGGCGGCGGCGGCGTCCTCAGCAGCCCACTTGGCCTCGAGAGCGGCCTCCTCAGCCATCTCCTTCTGGATGCGCTGCTCAGCGTTCTTGGCAGCAACAATCTTGGTCTTGATGGGAAGCTTGTGCTGTGCAAGACGCAGAGCCTCGCGAGCGACCTCCTCGGGAACACCCTTGACCTCGAACATGATGCGGCCGGGCTTGACGACGGCCACCCACTCCTCGGGGTTACCCTTACCAGAACCCATGCGAGTCTCGGCAGGCTTCTTGGTGATGGGCTTATCGGGGAAGATCGTGATGTAGACACGACCGCCACGCTTCATGTAGCGGGTCATGGCAATACGAGCGGCCTCGATCTGACGGTTGGTGATCCAATGGGCCTCGAGAGCCTGGATACCAAACTCGCCGAAATGCAGCTCGGTATTACCCTTGGCCTGGCCCTTCATGGAGCCACGCTGCACCTTGCGGTGAAGAATACGCTTAGGGGCAAGCACTACTGACCCCTCCTCTCGGAGTTACGACGACGAGGACGGGAAGAGCCCTCGAGTGCAGGGTTGGGAACAGGCTGGCCCGGGAGCTTCTCGCCCAGGTAGATCCAGACCTTCACGCCGCAAGCGCCCATGGTGGTGCTGGCGACAGCCGTGCCGTAGTCGATCTTGGCACGGAGGGTGTGCAGAGGCACGCGACCCTCGCGGTACCACTCACGACGGCCCATCTCGGCACCGCCGAGACGACCGGAGCACTGGATACGGATGCCCTTAGCGCCGGCCTTGCGGGCGGACTGGACAGCCTTGCGCATAGCGCGACGGAAGGCAACGCGGCCCTCGAGCTGCTCGGCGATAGACTGAGCAACGAGGTTGGCGTCGAGCTCGGGGCGCTTGATCTCGACAACGTCGACGGAGAGCTGGCCCTTGGAGACGCCAGCGACCTTCTCGAGCTCGGTGCGGAGGGTATCGATCTCGGCACCCTTCTTACCGATGACAACGCCGGGGCGAGCGGTGAGGATGATGACCTTCACCTTGTCGCCAGCGCGCTCGATCTCGACACGGGAGACAGCTGCGCGGGAAAGACGCTTCTCGAGGTACTTGCGGATCTCGAGATCGTTACCGAGGGTCTTAGCGTAATCCTTCTCTGCGAACCAGCGGGAGCGCCAGTTCTCGGTGATGCCAAGACGGAAGCCGGTGGGGTAGACTTTCTGACCCATACAGCTTTACGCCTCCTTTCGAGGAGCAACGACGACGGTGATGTGGGAAGTACGCTTCAGAATGCGAGAAGCGGAACCCTTGGCGCGGGGACGGATGCGCTTAAGCGTCGGACCCTCGTCAACATAGGCAGCGGCGACAACCAGGTTGTCGGCACGCAGACCGTTGTTGTTCTCGGCGTTCGCAACGGCGGAACGGAGAACCTTCTCGACATCCACGGCGACGGCGCGGTCGCAGAAGTGGAGGATGTCGAAGGCCTGAGCGACAGGCTTGCGGCGGATCAGATCGACCACCAGGCGGGCCTTGCTGGGGGAAACACGCACGTACTTAGCGACGGCGCGAACCTCGGTGGCCTCAGTTTCAATAGACTTAGTTGCCATTTACGGTTAACCCCCTATTTGGCCTTGTGGCCACGGAACGTACGAGTCGGCGCGAACTCGCCGAGCTTGTGACCAACCATGGACTCGGTAACATACACGGGCACATGCTTGCGGCCGTCGTGGACGGCGATGGTGTGACCAACCATCTCGGGGAAGATGGTGGACGCGCGGGACCAGGTCTTCACGACGTCCTTCTTGCCAGCCTCGTTCATCGCGGTGATACGCGAGAGAAGGCGAGTCTCCACGAACGGGCCCTTTTTGAGACTTCTGCTCATAAGTGCTTTCTCCTAAAACTCGGTATCCGAAATTACTTCTTACGGCGACGAATGATGTGCTGGTTCGAGACCTTCTTCTTCTTGCGCGTACGAAGGCCCTTCGTCGGCTTACCCCAGGGGGTAACAGAGGGACGACCAGAGGTGTGGTTCTTGCCCTCGCCACCGCCGTGCGGGTGGTCGACAGGGTTCATGACGGTACCGCGGACGGTCGGGCGCACGTTCATGTGACGCTTACGGCCGGCCTTGCCGATGACGATGTTGGAGTGATCGGCGTTGCCGACCTCACCGACGGTGGCGCGGCAGGTAACGAGGATGCGGCGCATCTC
This sequence comes from uncultured Collinsella sp., assembly GCA_900545835.1. Classification (GTDB taxonomy): domain Bacteria; phylum Actinomycetota; class Coriobacteriia; order Coriobacteriales; family Coriobacteriaceae; genus Collinsella. The sequence continues at coordinate 3,595 of URBB01000046.1, forward strand.
GGAGGAAGGCATACGGACGATAGCGTACTTGCCCTCCTTACCCATCAGCTGGCAGGAGTTACCAGCGGAACGGGCGATAGCAGCGCCCTTGCCCGGCTGGAACTCGACGGCATGGATGAGCGTACCGACGGGGATGTCGGCGAGGGGCAGAGCGTTGCCTGGCTTGATGTCGGCGTCAGAACCGGACATGATGGTCTGACCGACCTCGAGGCCCTTGGGGGCCAGGATGTAGCGCTTCTCACCGTCAGCGTAGTGCAGCAGAGCGATGCGAGCGGAACGGTTCGGATCGTACTCGATCGTGGCAACCTTGGCGGGCACGCCGTCCTTGTTGCGCTTGAAGTCGATCACGCGGTAACGACGCTTCACGCCGCCGCCCTGGTGGCGGGTGGTGATGCGGCCGTTGTTGTTACGACCGGCCTTCTTGGGCAGGGGCTCGAGAAGAGACTTCTCGGGCTTGGTGCAGGTGATCTCGGAGAAGTCGGAGATCGTCTGCCAACGCCTACCAGCGGAGGTCGGCTTAAGGTGCTTTACAGCCATTACAATCCCTTTCAATAGGAATCCGTTAGCCATCGCAGACAGGGATTCGAGGTTCTGCCTCGGGTGCGATGACACCGGACGTATACACGGTTCCGGGCGTGTCCATTTTATACGCCCAAAACCTTGAGCTCCCGCCTCCCCTATTTGGGAGGCATGAGCTCACTCAACAGCAGCGAGTCTTAGGCCTGGTTGCCAAAGACCTCGATGGTGTCGCCCTCGGCCAGCGTGACGATGGCCTTCTTCCAAGAACGGGTCTTGCCGGCGACATAGCGCACGCGCTTGGTCTTGGGCTTGACCGTCAGGGTGTTCACGCGAACGACCTTGACGCCGAAGATCTCCTCGACAGCGTCCTTGATCTGATACTTGTTAGCATCCTTGGCGACCTCGAACGTGTACTTGTTCAGCTCCATGCCGGAGAAGGAACGCTCGGACACGATCGGACGGATGATGATCTCGTGGGCGGTCATTTATGCAAGCACCTCCCCGAAGTGAGCGGCGATGTCGGCGGGCATCAGCACAGCGTTGTTGTTGACGAGATCGTAGGTGTTGGCCTCGTCAGCGGTGATGATGAACGTCTTGGGAATGTTGCGGAACGACAAGTAGGCGTTGACGTCCTCATCGCGAACGATGATGGTCAGACGCTTGCCCTCAAGGCCGAGAGCCTTGAGCATGGCGACAGCAGCCTTGGTGGAAGGCTTCTCGAAGCCGTAGTCGTCGACGAGCACGAGCTCGCCATCGGCCAGCTTGGCGGACAGCGCGGAGCGCATAGCCAGCTTGACCTCCTTGTTGTTCATACGCTTAGCGTAGGAACGGGGCTTGGGGGCGAAGACAACGCCACCGTGACGCCACTGGGCAGCACGGATGGAACCCTGGCGGGCACGGCCGGTGCCCTTCTGACGCCAAGGCTTCTTGCCGCCACCGGAAACCTCAGAGCGACCCTTAGCAGACTGGGTGCCCTGACGCCAAGAGGCCATCTGGCACTTGACGATGTGGTGCATAACGTGGATGTTCGGCTCGATGCCGTACACCTCAGCGGCGAGCTCGGCCTCGGCGACCTTCTTGCCCTCGCTGTTCTTTACTTCAAACTTTGCCATTTAAGTGTTCTCCTTGGTATGACGCTGGGCTAAATGGGCTGGGCCCTTAGGCCATACGGATGGCGACGAGACCATTCTTGGCACCCGGGACAGCGCCCTTGACCAAGATGAGGTTCTGCTCGGCATCGATGCGGACAACGGAAAGGTTCTTGACGGTAACGCGCTCGTTACCCATGTGACCGGCCATCTTGACGCCCTTGAGGACGCGCGCAGGATAGGCGCACTGACCGATAGAACCGGGGTGACGCTGGAAGTGAGAACCATGCGTCATAGGACCGCGGCGCTGACCCCAGCGCTTGATGCGACCCTGGAAGCCCTTACCCTTGGAGGTACCGATGACGTCGACCTTCTCAACATCAGCGAAATCAGCGACGGTGACGACCTCGCCGACCTTGTGCTCCTCGCCGTTCTCGACGCGAACCTCACGAAGGAAGCGGACAGGCTCGACGCCAGCCTTGGCGAAGTGACCAGCCATGGGCTTGTTCACGTTCTTGGCCTTGATGTCGCCGAAACCGATCTGGACGGCGTCATAGCCGTCGGTTGCCTGAGTTTTAACCTGCGAGACAGCGCAGGGGCCAGCCTGGATGACCGTGACGGGAACGACGTTGTCGTCCTCGTCCCAAACCTGGGTCATGCCAATCTTGCGGCCGAGAATCATGCTGATCAAGATATGATCCCAACTCTCGCGTGGTCTTGGGACAATGCGTACGCCACCGAGCGTACGCCCCTAGAGGACCACTACTTACACGACGTGCTCCCCAGCCTTGTATTTCGCCCGGACTACCTGACAACCCTATTAAGCAGGCATTTTGTCCAGCCAGAATACTCCCCTGGTTACACACAGCTGTTTAGTATACACGGCTGCGGGCGTATCCATCGAGATTCATATTTCACTCACATTGTTTACGCAGGTAAAGTGCGTGGCACGTTCCCAGTGTGCGGCGGAGGGGGCGGGCCTGAGACATATTAAGGTTGCTGCTCTACAGTCCTGCTCACGACGGAGAGCACATTAAGTGCTCTCCTGTTCGTGCGGAACTCGCGACAACCTTAATATGTCTCAGGCCCGCCCCCTCCGCCGCACACTGGGAACGCCACGTTGATGTCTGCTAAACCTTGCTCGCTCAGGCTAATGACTTTGTTGGGGGTCCACTATTTGCTGGAGGGTGAACTTGCATTGGGACGGTTCGCCTTCTGCTTGTGGCTTTGCCTCATCGAAATCGAAGATCATGATGGCGCAGTTGGGGAGTTTTGTTGGGAGCTCAAAGCCCTCTGGGGCTGCAGCTTTGATGAATTGGCGGCTGGCGCTGCCGTGGCTTACTGCCAGAAGGGTTTCGATGCCCTCGGAGCCCATGATATTGGTGAGAGTGTCCACCATGCGTTCTTGCAGCGCCTGGCTTCCTTCTCCTCCGAAGGGGACCAGATCCTCGCCCGGATCCCAGACGTCGGTGGGTAGCGCGTCGTGGGGACCTTCTTCGAAGGCACCGTAGCAGCGCTCGATGATGCCTTCGCAGGGCTCGACTGCTGCGTCCGGGCCAAGGAGTTCGGTTGCGACGAGCTGAGCTGTGTCCATGGCTCGGCCTAAGGGCGAAGAGACCACTTTGTCGGGGACAACGTCGTGGCTCTTGAGACATGCGGCTGCCATTCCCGCTTGTTTGCGGCCCAGGTCGGTCAGCGGTGAATCGCAGCGGCCCTGGACCAGCTTTTTGACGTTGAACTCCGTCTGACCGTGGCGGAGTAGATACAGCTTCTTCATGCTCTCCCCTTCTGCATAACCTGCTTTGCCGGCGCAGCCTTACTCGTGGGCATGGCCTACGTAGTCTTCGTCGATCGTAATCTTGGCAATCGACTTGGGGTATTCCGACTCGACCCGTTTCGCCAACGCGTGCTTTAAGTCTTCGGCACTCATCTGCAGATCCGAGGGGCGCACGCAATCGAAAATCACATTGGTGTGCGTGGGACCCGGCACACAGCGCAGATCGTGAATTGTAAGACGGCTATCGATCTGTTGGGCCATGGCGTTAATGCGTAAACGCATGCTCGCCACCTTAGGGTCGTCGGTCACGATGGGGTCGTAATGGAGCGTGACAATCATGCCGTCTTCGTTCCTAAACGCCTGCTCAATATTGTCGAGCGTGTCGTGACTTTCCAGCGGGCTGGCCTCGGCCGCCATCTCGGCATGCGCACTTGCAAACTTCCTGCCCGGGCCGTAGTCGTGAACCATCAGATCGTGAACGCCCAAAACGCCGGGATAGCTCATGATCTTGTCTCGAATGTGCTTGACCAGCTTAGGATCGGGCGACTGACCCAAAAGCGGGCTCACCGTATCCTGGATGAGCTCAAAACCGCTCCAGCCAATATAGGCGCCAACGGCAAGGCCAACCCATGCGTCAAGATTGATGTGCGTCACCTGCGAAACAATTGCACATGCCAGCACGGCGCCTGTGGCAAGAACATCGTTCTTGGAATCCTGGGCAGTCGCATGCAGTGTCTCGGACTCGATACGGTCGCCGAGCTTTTGGTTGAGCGCCGCCATCCACAGCTTAACAACCATCGAAAGCGCCAGGACTGCCACCAGGGCAAGCGAGAACTCGACAGGTTCGGGGTGGATGATACGCTCAAACGAGGACTTCACCAGTTCAAGGCCAATGAGAAGCACGAGCGCCGCCACGACAAGACCCGAGAGGTACTCGTAGCGACCATGGCCGTATGGATGCTCGGGGTCGGCGGGCTTGCTCGCCAGCTTAAAGCCCAGCACGCTCACGATATTCGAGCTGGCATCGGACAGGTTGTTCATGGCATCCGCCACGATCGAAACCGATCCCGACAGCACGCCAATTGCGCCCTTTGCAGCGCATAGTGCCACATTGGCGAGAATACACACCACGCCCGTCAACGTGCCCACGCGCGCACGGTCGCCCTGCGCACGCTTAACAATCCACTCAACCATCTACATCCGCCCCCACGATGCTATCTATATATCTATTGCTCAAACGGATTGTAGTGTAGCCACTTTGTCCCCCAGATACAAAAAGGCCGCAACCCACATGGGCCACGACCTTGGAATGTGACATGCAGGACTGTCCCTTTGTCGATCGATTTATGCGCTTGCTTCGGCCGCGCTCTTCGAGGTTTCGGGCAAATCGGCTCCGTCTTCTGCCGCCCGCCCCTTCGCCGGCACCACGCCAAAGCAGTAGCTCAGCGCCGCAGACACCGCAAATGCCACACCGCCGGCAGCGCAGCACCACAGCAGGTTCGAGATGCCGCCCGTGGCAAAGCCAATGACCATAAGGACATTCGTCATGCCGATGGTATAGGCCGTAACGTGGCCCACGGCCGCAACAAGGCCTCCGACGGCGCCGCCAATGGCCATGCACGTCAGGCACCTGCCATATTTAAAGCCGCAACCGTACAGCGCCGGCTCGCTTACGCCGCCAAGAACACCCGAGATTGAATAGCCCAGCATGAGCGCCTTCTCGTCCTTATCCGCAACGCGAAGCGACGCGCCAAAGGGCATGCCCCAAACGGCGAACGTCGCCATCGTCGCGGCGATCAGGATGCACGAATCCGTTCCCACACTCATAAACTGCGCATAGGCGAGCGATAGGACAACGTTGCTGACGCCGGCGATCTTTAGGAACTCCCAGCCCGCAGCAAGCCCCATGAGCGTGAGCAGCGACACGATGCCACCGGAATTGCCAAGCATAAACATAAGCTGGCCCAACAGCATACCCAGATAGCTGCCCGCCGGTGCCGTAATACACAGCGAAACCGGAACCATGACAAGCATGGTCGCAAACGGAACAAACGAAAACGCCACGGCCCTAGGGATAACGCGCTTAAAGAAACACTCCACTCGCCATAGCACAGGCACCGAAAGGAGAACTGGAATAACAGTCGTCGTGTAATCGTTGACCGGCGCGGGAAGCAGACCATACACGGAAGTCATCGATGCCCCCGTCGTCGATGCGGCATCGACGAGCTTGAGCAGATCGGGCGCAATCAATACGCCGCCCAGCATCATACCCAGCTGCTCCGAGCAACCGAGCTGGCGGGCGGCCGCCCAACCAAGATAGATGGGCAAAAAGTAGTAGCCGGCGTTATAGAGCCAACTGTAGAACAGGCGATAGATTTCGGAATCGGCAGACCACAGGCCCAGCATGCCTTCGCCCATAATGACGGCGACGGTGCGGAACAACGCCGCGCAGACAATAAACGGCAGCGCCGACATCATGCTTTTGGACAGATAATCGACCACGGCCATGGCGTTTGATGAAACCGACGTTGTAAACGAGGTGTTAGAAACTTGTAGCATAGAACGCCTTTCCCAATATGACATGCGGGCTGTCCCTTTGTCACATCGTGCGGTACTGACCGATTGCGCGGTACTTTTCGTAGCGGAGGTTTGTGAGGGTCGCGTCGTCGAGCTGCCCAAGCGCATCGAAGGCATCAAATGCCGAGGACATGACGGCACCGGCGATCTCCTCATGCGACAGGCCCCTATCGTCAACAATGCCGTCGATGATGCCGAGCGCCAACAGGTCGGGAGCCGTGAGCTTCAGCGCCTCGGCGGCCTCATTCGCGCGCTCGGTATCCTTCCACAGGATCGATGCACAGGCCTCGGGGCTCACGACCGAATAGGCCGAGCTCGAGAGCATCAGGATGCGGTCGGCCACGGACAGCGCCAGCGCGCCACCAGAGCCGCCCTCGCCTGTCACCACCGAGACAATCGGCGTCTTAAGGCCGCTCATCTCCATGAGGTTCTGGGCAATCGCCTCACCCTGGCCGCGTTCCTCGGCACCGATGCCGCAAAACGCGCCCGAAGTATCGACCAGGCACAGAACCGGTCGACCAAACTTTTCGGCCTGGCGCATCAGGCGACGCGCTTTGCGGTAGCCCTCGGGATGTGCCATACCAAAGTTGCGACGCATGCGCTCTTTGGTCGTGGTGCCGCGCTCGATGGCGATGACCGTTACGGGGCGTCCGTCTTTCCAGCCAATGCCAGCCACCACAGCAGCGTCGTCGCCAAAGTAGCGGTCGCCGTGCAGCTCCACAAATCCATCCAGGCCCAGCGAGATCATCTCGCCTGCCGTGGCGCGATCTGCCGAGCGGGTCTGCTTGACAATCTCGAGCGCGGTTTTTGGTGCGGCCGAGCGCTTGAACAAGTGTCCCAGCTTTTTGCCGCGGCGACCCGTATGCACGATCTCATGCGGTGCCCCCAGGCCGGGCGCGTGGCCTTCGTGCAGCGCCAGCAGCTCGCCTACCGTGAGCGCAATCTCGCCACGCGGAACAACGGCATCGCAAAAGCCGTGCTCCAGCAAAAACTCGGAGCGCTGGAATCCCTTGGGCAGGCGCTTGTGCATGTTCTGCTCGATCACGCGCGGGCCGGCAAATGCCGTCAGGGCATCGGGCTCGGCCAGGATAATATCGCCCTCCATGGCAAAGCTCGCGGTTACGCCTCCGGTCGTGGGGTCAGTGAGCACCGTGATATACAGGCCGCCCGCCTCGCTATGGCGCCTAACCGCCGCAGAAATCTTGGCCATCTGCATGAGCGAGGTCACGCCCTCCTGCATGCGGGCGCCACCCGATACGGTAAAGCCAACGACCGGCAGTCCCAGCTCGGTCGCACGCTCAAATGTGCGGCAGATCTTCTCGCCCACCACGGAACCCATCGAGCCCATCATAAAGTTGGCGTCCATAAAGAAGAGCGCCGTATCGCAACCGCAGATTTTGCCCTTGCCGCACACAACGGCATCGCGCTCGCCCGAACGTTCGCTCACGCTCTTGAGCTTGTCGGCATAGCCGGGAAACGAAAGGAAGTCCTCCGGCGCCAGACTGGCATCCCATTCCTCAAACGTGCCCTCGTCAATCGTCATGTGCATGCGGTCGCGCCCGCTCACGCGAAAGTGTTTGCCGCAACGAGGGCAGACCTCGAGGTTGTCGTGCAGGCGCGCCTCATCGATCACGCGGCGGCACTCCGGGCACTTGATAAACACGTGGCGCGCGGGAAACTCGGCGCACGACTCGGTCATCGGTCCCTCGAGGACGTTGACCGTCTTCGCTTTTCTATTCATCAGCATAGAGATGCCCCATTAGATCGGTGTGATACATGCCCGACAAGAACTCGTCGTTTGCCAGCACGTCGAGCTGAAGCTCGCTGTTTTCGCTCACGCCCTCAATCACGAGCTCGCCCAGGGCCGAGCGCATCTTGCGAATGGCGCCGTCACGCGTGGGCGCACACACGATGAGCTTGCCGAGCATGGAGTCGTAGTACGGCGGAACTTTCGCACCGGCAAACATGGCGGAATCCCAGCGCACGCGCGGACCACCCGGCACACGCAACGCGGTGACCGTTCCGCATGACGGCAGAAAGTCTGGCGTTTCGGCATTGATGCGGCACTCCATAGCATGGTTGCGGACCGGCATGTCCTCCTGCTCAAAGGGCAGAGGCTGGCCGGCTGCCACGCGCAGCTGCCACTTGACCAAGTCGGTATCGGTCACAAACTCCGTAACCGGATGCTCCACCTGCAAGCGCGTGTTCATTTCCATAAAGTAGAAATTGCCGTCGTCCGAATACAGGAACTCGATGGTACCGGCTCCTTCGTAGCCGACGGCACGAGCCAGGTCACGCGCTGCCTTGTGCATGCGAGCACGAATGTCGTCGTGTCCGTCGAGGCACGGCGCGGGGCTCTCCTCGATTAGCTTTTGGTTGCGCCGCTGCACCGAGCACTCGCGCTCGCCGAGCGAAAACACATGGCCCTGCTTATCGGCCATAATCTGTACCTCAACGTGATGCGCCGGCGCGACGAACTTCTCCATGTAGCACTCGCCGTCGCCAAAAACGGCCTCGCCCTCGGCGCGTGCTTCAATAAAGGCCTTTGCCGCATCTTCCACGCGCTCGACCTTACGAATACCGCGACCGCCGCCGCCCGCACGCGCCTTAATAAGCACGGGGCAGCCAATGCGCTCAGCCTCGGCCGTTGCCTCCTCGGGACTTTTGAGCAAATCGCAGCCCGGCACGATGGGCACGCCCGCCGCGGCAGCCGTTCGACGTGCGGCGTCCTTGTCGCCCATGCTGTCGATCACCTTGGCCGAAGGACCAACAAACGCCAGGCCATACTTGTCGCAGTCGCGCACGAAGCTCGCCTTCTCGGAGAAAAAGCCGTAGCCGGGATGAATGGCCTTGGCGCCCGACTTTACCGCACAGGTGAGCACAGCATCGTCGTTGAGGTAGCTCTCGGCAAGACGCGGGCCGCCGATGCAGTACGCCTCGTCGGCAAGCTGCACGTGCAGCGCGTCCGCATCGGCCGTGGAATAAACGGCGACGGTCTTGATGCCCATATCACGGCACGCGCGGATAACACGGACCGCGACTTCGCCGCGGTTGGCGATGAGCACTTTGTCGAACATGAAGCCTTCCTTAACTTTCGTGCATGAGTGCAAAAGACATATCGGCGCGGCAGCAAACCTCACCGTTGACGCTCGCAGTACCCGTCGCAAAGCGGAACGGCCCGCGCGCACGCGTGATGGTGCACACCAGATCAACCGTGTCGCCCGGGCGCACCGGGCGCTTAAAGCGCACCTTGTCCAGACTCGTGTAGAACGGCGTCGCGCCGCGCGCCTCCTCATCGCCCATCAGCAGCACGCAGCAGTTCTGGGCGAGCATCTCGCACTGGATCACGCCGGGGACGACCGGGTTTCCCGGAAAATGTCCCTGCAGAAAGTACTCGTCGCCCGTAATCGCGATCTTGCCGTGGGCCTCGTCGCCCACCAGCTCGGCCTCGTCGAGCAAAAGCATCGGTTCGCGATGCGGCAACAGTTCCTTAAGCTCTTCTTTGTTCATGGATATCACCTATCCGATCCTCATAAGGCAACTGCCAAACTCCACGAGGTCGCCGTCGGCCACGCAGGTCTCGAGCACCTCGCCATCCGCCTCTGCCGTCACCTCGTTGAGAACCTTCATGGCCTCAATGATGCAGAGGGTCTCGCCGGCCTTGACCTTGGAGCCCACGTGCACAAACGGCTCGTCGCCCGGCGCCGGGGCAGCATAGAAAACGCCGACCATGGGAGCGGTCACCTCGGTGCCCTTGGGCTCCGGCGCGGCAACAGGCGCCTGCGAGGCGGGCTCCGGTGCGGCGACAGGCACGGCGACAGGAGCCACCGCCGGAGCAGTCACGGCACCCGGCATAGGCATGGGCACGGCAACCGGCTGCGCGGCACTCGCGCGCTCGAGTTCGACCGCGGTGCCATCGGGCTCCTCAACGCGTACGCGCGTGAGGCCGCGGTCCTCCATCACATCGGCTATCTCGGCAAGTCTTTTGGAATCCATGCTCTAGCTCCTTGCATATCTACGCAGCGCGATGGCGGCGTTGTGTCCGCCAAAGCCCAGATTGGTCGAAAGCGCCCAGGTAAGGTCGGCGCGAACCGCGCGATTGGGCGTGTAGTCAAGATCGCAGGCGGGATCGGGCGTGTGGTAGTTAATGGTCGGGGGCACCACGCCCTGCTCGAGCGCCATGGCGCAGGCCATGACCTCTATGGCGCCCGTGGCACCGATCATGTGGCCGGTCATCGACTTGGTCGACGAGACGTGCGCGGCGCGCGCCGCGTCCTCGCCGAGCGCTCGCTTGATGCCCGCCGTCTCGGACGAATCGTTGAGCTTGGTCGAGGTGCCGTGGGCGTTGATGTAGAGGCCCTCGGAAGGCTTAACGTCGCCTTCGGCCACCGCCAGCGATATCGCACGGGCGATACCTGCCGCGTCCGGGTCGGGACTCGTGATGTGGTAGGCGTCATCGGTGTTGCCGTAGCCCACGACCTCGGCGTAAATGTGCGCACCGCGGGCCTGCGCGTGCTCCATACCCTCGAGCACGAGCACACAGGCGCCTTCGCCCATCACAAAGCCGTCGCGGTCTGCATCAAACGGACGGCAAGCCGTCGCGGGATCGGGGTTGGTGGTCAATGCGCGGCAGGACGTAAAGCCCGCAACGGCATCGGGGATAATTGCGGCCTCGGCGCCGCCGGCCAGGATTGCATCGGCATAGCCGTGCTTGATGGCGCGGAACGCCTCGCCCACCGCATGGGCAGAAGTCGCGCAGGCAGTCACGACGGGCAGGGTCGGGCCTTTTGCCTTATGGCGAATCGCGATGTTGCCCGAAGCCATGTTGGGAATCATCATCGCGATCATATAGGGCGATGCACGACGAGGTCCGCGGTCGGCAATCGTATGGACGTTGTCGACAAGCGTCTGCATGCCGCCCACGCCCGAGCCCACATAGACACCCAGGCGATCGCGATCGACCGCGCCCTCAACATCGAGGCCCGCATCGTGCATGGCCTCGTCCGACGCCGCCATCGCAAACTGAACACAGGGGTCGAGATGCTTGGCGTCATGCTTGCCAAAGTACTCGTTGCCGTCAAACCCCTTGACCTCGGCCGCCACCTTGACGGCAAATGCATCGGTATCAAAGTGCGTGATCGGACCGATGCCGCACGTTCCGGCACACATGGCCGCCCAGGTGGCAAGCGCGGTGTTGCCGAGCGGCGACACGGCACCGATACCGGTGATTGCAACTCTCTGTTCCATCATGGTCTCCTCATCCAAGCCGCTTACCCGACTTGCTTTCTACATCGCCATTCCGCCGTCGACGCGTATGACTTCGCCCGTAATGTAAGCGGCCGCATCGCTCGCTAAAAAGCGCACCACACCGGCCACCTCCTCGGGCTGCGCCATACGCTTAAGGGGAATCTGCTCCTCGGTTGCCGCACGCACCTTCTCCGAGAGCTTTGCCGTCATATCTGTCTCGACAAACCCGGGGGCGACCGCGTTCACTCGTACGCCGCGGGGCGCAAGCTCGCGCGCTACCGCCTTGGTCAGGCCGATCACGCCCTGTCTCTTATACACA
>URBB01000047.1 GCA_900545835.1 uncultured Collinsella sp.
CCGTCGTCGGCAGCGTCAGATGTGTATAAGAGACAGGCCTACAATTTAGTGCCTAGAAAGGACCCGCAGCTTGCGGGCCCTTTTTTATGACTGTGCCGGGGTGCGTAACATAAAAAAACCGAGCCCTGCACATAGTGGCGCAGAACTCGGCGAACGGGTGAGCGGTAAAAGGTAGGTTTTAGGGTATGTGCCAAAAACTACTTGAGGAGGAAGTCGGGGAGGGGAATGGTACGGGCCTCGCGATGCTCGGGATCGGCGATGTGGTCGGCAGGATAGCCACAGACGAGCATGTGATAGGGATAGACGCCCTCGGGCAGGTTGAACCGCTCCTGTGCCACCTCAGGCTTAAAATGGCATACCCAGCACGTTCCCAGACCCTGCTCGGTGGCCTCCATCATCATCTGATCGCACACGATGGACGTATCGATTTCACTGGAATTCATCTGGTCATACGGGCGCACCCAAGCATCATCGGTAACGCTGCAAATAAGGAAGACAAGCGGAGCCCCAAAGATAGACCCATCACGAGCAAACCGAGGCTGACAAGCAGCAGCCTTCTCCAACAACTCGGGCGTATCCAACACCATCACACGAGAAGGATGATTATTACAAGCAGAAGGAGCAATACGCCCAGCCTCAACAATGGCATCCACCACAGCCTGCTCCACAGGCCGATCCTCAAAAGAACGACAAGAATACCGAGTCCGAGCTAAATCCAAATACCCCATACGAGCCTCCAAAGCTAATAAAACAACCCAAAACTAAGCAAAAGGGTACCCAAAGCAACATTCAGCCAAACGTTTAAGGCGGTCCCAAAGTTTCCAATCGGGCCCCAAGGCCCTGCCAACAAAAGCCCCATCGCTTTCAAAGTATCAGCCAAAGTTTCCAATGGTGGTACGTAAGGGAGCGGGCCCGACCACTAATACCCTTTTGAACGACTCTGCTTGCAGCCGGAGTGAAAAAGGGTATTAGTGGTCGGGCCCGCGACCGCCGGGACACGTACCCCCAATTAACTGTTCTTCATGACAATCGAATCCACAACATCGGCCACATTCTCGCAGCAGTCGGCGCAGTACTCCAGGAAGGCGTACACGTCACGCCAAGCGATGACCTCGAGCGGGTCCTTGCCGTTAACGTGCAGGTTGCGCATGGCGTTGATGTAGAGCTCGTCGGCCTCGGACTCGATGGTGTTGATCTGGATGACGAGCTCGCGCAGGGTCTTGGACTTGCGGTAGTTGGGCAGCTCGACCATCAGGTCCTTCATGGCGCGGCAGGCGTCGGTCACCTTGTGGGCGATGACGATGGCATCGGGGTGGATGCTCTGGATGTTGGTGAAGTAGACGCGCTGCACGACGCCCTCGATACGATCGAGCACGGTGTCGAGCGAGCAGCTCATCAGGTCTAGATCCTCGCGCTCAAGCGGGGTGATAAAGGCGGTGAGCAGGGCGTCTTCGAGCTCGTGGTGCTTCTTGTCTGCCGCATGCTCAATCGCATGCATCTTATTGAGCATGTCGTGGATCTGCGCGGGGTCAAAGTTCTCAAAAATCTTGGTGAGCAGCTCTGCGGCCTGGACGGCGAGGTCGGCGCAAGCGACGTAGTTGTCAAAGTAGAACGAATCGGGTTTCTTTGCCATGGGTGGGTCCTTTCGAGGTGAAGACGGGTGGGCGAAGTAATGCGGTCCGGATGGACGCTCGGTTTGACTAGAGGAACATCATGAACAGCTTGGCCATGACAAAGCTGATGAGTCCGCAGGCGGGGAAGGTGAAGAACCAGGTGAACATCATGTCTTTGACGACGCCGAAGTTGATGGCTGAGAGGCGCTTGACGGCACCGACGCCCATGATGGCGCAGGTCTTGATGTGTGTGGAGGACACGGGGATGCCGGTAAGGGTGGCAAGCAGCAGGTTTGCGGCGCCCGCCAGGTCGGCGGAGAAGCCCTGATACTTTTCGAGCTTGACCATGCTCTGGCCGACGGACTTGATGATGCGCTCGCCGCCCACGCTGGTGCCGATACCCATAGTGGCCGAGCACAGCAGCATAATCCAGATGGGGATGCCTGCATCGCCGACGCTCGTCTGGCCGCTGGCAAAGGCCACGCCTAAAAAGAGCACGCCGATGAACTTCTGTCCATCCTGCGCGCCGTGCATAAAGCTCATGGCCGCAGCGCTCGCGATCTGAGCGTATTTAAAGAAGACATTGGCACGTCGCCTGTTGGCGGCGGCGAAAAGAATCGAGACGAGCTTGCACAGGACCCAGCCCATGACAAAGCCCAGGCCGATGGAGAGCGCCAGGCCGTAGATGACCTTCATCCACTCGTGGACGTTGACGCTGCTCGCACCGCCGAGGGCGATGGCGGCACCGGTCAGGCCGGCGATAAGGCTGTGGCTTTGCGAGGTGGGGATGCCAAAACGCGACGCTGTGGCGCCGTAGACGACGATGGAGAACAGCGCCGCGCATAGGCAGGCGAGCGCCATGGTGCTGTTTCCGCCAAAGTCGACGATATGTGAGATGGTGTTGGCGACGCTCGCGTTAAAGTGCGTCATGATGAGCACGCCGAGGAAGTTGAATGCGGCGCTCATGAGAATGGCGGCGCGGGCGGGCATGCAACGCGTAGTGACGCAGGTCGCGATGGCGTTGGGCGCGTCGGTCCATCCATTGACGAAGATGGCACCCAACGCGAGGATCACGGTGACGGCAAGGACTGGGTTCGACACAATTTGGCCGAGGAAGGTTGAGAACGTTACGTCCATATATGGGCTTTCTCGAAGTTTGCAGACACGTTACAAAAACATGATAAATCGTATCACCTCCTGTGGGTTTCTTTACCGAGTTCTGATGGGAGAAGTGAACTTTTTGGCACTAAAAATGAATATTAGCCCTGTTGACCGCGGGTGTTCTTTTTGCTAACACGCCATGCGGACACGTGCGATTACTGCGACACTCCAAAACCACAGTCTGTTCGCTTTACAACATGCAAACATGCGTTCGATAATAGGAGGCATGGAATATCGACAGACAGACGGCAAAACTCGGCGCGTGCACAAGCAGTATGTGGACGTCGTGGCCCGCATCCTCGCGGGCGGACAGGTCGTGCCGGTCACCGTCTGCTGGGTCGACGGTCGTTGCTTTACGATTGACGAGATTGTCTCGACCACTGGGTTTGGCCTGACAGTTCACGGCATTCGTACGGCAACCTATAAGGTGCGTTTTGGCGGGCACGCGACCGAGTTGTATTTGGAGGACCAGACGCGCGAACGACCAGATGGCTCGCAGGCGCACGTGATGCGTTGGTGGGTCTGGGCCTTTGATCGTACGCTCGAGGGCGAGCGCCGTAGGTAAGGACGTACGGCATTCGGGTACAATGACAGGAATCTTGTCACCTGCTGTGCCGTTATTTGTGGCGCTTTTTGAAAGGACGAACCTATGAACGATATCCAGGGCTATCAGAACGGCCCCATCGAGACCGGTGCAAGCCGTGCCAAGGAGATGTCGCCGCGCGCGTACAACCTTGTCATGTCTGCCCTGATCTTTTTGGGCTTTTGCGCCATGGGCGTCGGTGCTTACTTTACGAGCACCATGTCGTTTGCGCGCATGATGATGAGCGGCGCCGCTTTGCCGCTGGTCTTTGGCTCATTTATTTTGACCATCGTCGGCATGGTCATGATGTCGGCCGCCGCCAGCAAGCAGTCCGTGGGCCTGTCCCTTGTGGGCTACGTAATCTTTGCGAGCACCTTTGGCCTGACCGCGTCGTTTGGCCTTGCCAACTACGACCTGCCCACCATCAACACTGCCTTTATCGCCACGGCCGCCATCACCTTTGTCTTTGGCGCCTTGGGCGTGACGTTCCCCAAGTTTTTCCAGCGCGTATATGGCATCGGTTTTGGCATTCTGCTCGCAACTATTCTGGTTGAGATCGTGCTGATGTTCATGGGCGTCTCACAGACCATCACCGACCTGATCGTGATCGTGGTGTTCGCCGGCTTTATTGGCTACGACACCTATGTTGCCGCGACGGTGCCGCCTACGCTGCCCAACGCCGTGCTCATGGCCTCTAACCTGTTCGTGGATATTATCAACGTGTTCCTGCGCATTTTGAACATCCTCGGCCGTCGCGATTAAAGCGCGGCATTGCGACGCTTCCTGCCGGACACGGTAAAACGATGCGAAAGGCGGTCCTTCGGGGCCGTCTTTTTTGTACGCGGCGGGGTATCATGGATGGGAAAAGCCGATAGCGGCAGCGACAGGAAAGGTGACCACGTATGGCAGACGTCGACAACAGGAACCGTAACCGCAGGTCCAACCGAGCGGGTCAGCCCAATCCCAAGCGCGAGGCCCGTGCCAAGGCCGCCGAGCGTCACGTGGCAACTGTGTCCGAAGCGTGCGCCAAGGATATCGAGCGTTCGCTTGCCGGCGTGTGCGAGTTCGATGGTATGCCTGCCGGTTTTGTCGCGGCGATGAAGGCCAAGGCCCAGGTGGCTGCTGCTGCCGAGGAGCAGGTTGCCGAGGAGCCCGAGGCCGCCGAGGTCGAGGCTGCAGTCGATACCGAGGTGGCGCCCGAGCCCGTCGAGGAGGCCGCCGAAGCCGAGTCCGAGCCCGCCGAGGAGCCCGCTCCGGTCCTGCCCGAGGTCACCGTGCTCGACGCCTCTGCCACGCAGGCCATTCTGGATAACGGTCGAGGCTATGCGCAGTTCTGCGACATGGCCGTGCTCGCCTTTGCCTCGTTCACCAACCCGGGCGGTGGCTATATTCAGGGTTATCTGGGCCAGGAGGCCACGCTGTGCGCCGATTCGTATCTGTACAACGTTCTCGATAAGCAGCGCAAATGGTACGGCGAGAACCGTCGCCGCAACATCAACTGCGAGCTTTACCGAAACCGTGCGCTGGTGGTGCCTGCGGTGCGCTTCGACCGCAACCACGTGCATGCATACGCCGACGTGATCGTGGCCGCCGCGCCCAACGTTAAGCGCGCCCGCCAGGAGTATCGCGTGAGCGACGATGCTCTGCTGGATGCCCTGCGCGACCGCATTCGCTTTGTGCTTGCCATCTGCGACGAGCTAGGTCGCGAGAAGCTCGTGCTGGGCGCTTGGGGCTGCGACAACAACGGCTTTGACGCAGAGGCCGTGGCCGAGCTCTTCCGCAAGGAGCTCGCGTCGGGCGACTTTAAGGTCAAGCAAGTTTTCTTTGCCGTGCCTTCTACGCGCTGGGATGAGGATTTTGCCAAGTTCGAGCACGTGCTGGCAAACTTCCCCGAGCGCAACGAGGAGTCCTATGCCCAGGTTGCCGCTCGCGCTGCGGCAGCTCGCGCCGCCGAGCAGACCCAGGCTGCTACCGAGGATGATGAGGACGAGGACGATTGGCGCAAGTACCTGTAATCGGTACGTGCTGACAGATGGGTCGAGCCGGCGGGAGAGGCTGCTTCCGTCGGTTTTTTACTGAGCGAGGGGCTTACGATGAAAAACGTTCTATGCTTTGGCGACAGCAACACCTATGGTTACGATCCGGCGGGCATGCGCGACGGCACCGCGGTGCGCTATGCGCAGGATGTGCGCTGGTGCGGCGTGGCCCAACGTGACTTAGGCGAGGGCTGGCATGTAATTGAAGAAGGCCTCAACGGCCGCACGACGGTACGCGACGACATGTGCCATCTGAACACCAATCTTAACGGCATCCGCGCACTGCCGATGCTGCTCGAGGCCCATAAGCCGCTGGATGCGATCGTTATTATGCTGGGAACCAACGATTGCAAGACGGTCTTTGGTGTGACGGCCTCCGATATTGCCCGTGGCACCATGGCGCTGATTCGCGCGGTGCGTGCATTTCCCTGGACCAATGCCGCACCCTGCCCGTGTATTCTGCTGATGGCACCTATCAAGATCAAGCCGCAAATCGCCGATGTATATATGACCGATTTTGACGAGCGTTCCGTCGAGGCCTCGGAGCATTTTGCTGAATACTATGCGCACGTAGCCGAGCAGTTTGGCTGCGACTTTTTGAATGCAGCGGAGTTTGCCGAGCCGGGCGATATCGACTATCTGCATATGATGCTCGAAAGCCATGAGAGCCTGGGTCACGCCGTGGCGGCCAAGCTCCAAGAGATGCTCGGTGAGTAGCACGGCCCCAAACCACCACAATAGTTCTCCTTGCGGTGGCTTGTTTCGTTGATTTGTCTTGATCTGTAACAGTTGTAAGGCCGAAAACGGGCTAGATGTTACAGATTGAGATTATTTTAGGTCGATATCGGTCGTTTGTCTCGATCTGTAACATCTAGGGTCGATTTTGCCGAGTTAATGTTACACATCGAGATTATCTTCTCAGCGGAATTTGAATGTCTCAATCTGTAACAGGTGGGCCGAAAAATGGACTCTAACTGTTACGGATCGAGATGTTTGTGGGAACCACCGCAAAGGTGCCTGTCCCCTTTGCGGTGGTTTTGGGCTGTGAATCTTAATACTGCCACATGTGGTTGACAGGGCCGGAGCCTTTGCCCATGTCAAGGCCGGCGGCGAGGGCGCCCGTTAGGTAGGCCTTGCCGGCGTTGACGGCATCGGCAAGATCCATACCCTGGGCCAGCGCACAGGCGATGGCGGACGAAAGCGTGCAGCCGGTACCATGCGTGTTGCCGGTCTCGATGTGCTTGTGGCGGAACCACGTGGTGAGCGGATCGCCCAGGTGGTTGCCCTCGTCATCGAGCGGTGCGGGCTCTGCTAGCACATCGTTGGCCTCGTTGACAAAATGCCCGCCCTTAACGAGAGACGCGCACCCAAAGCGGCGGGTGAGGAGCATAGCGGCATTTTGCTGCGTGCGCTCGGAATCGACCTCGTAATCGAGCAGCGCCATGGCCTCGGGAATATTGGGCGTGATGACGGTCGCCAGTGGGAACAGGCGGCGTGTAAGCGCTTCGGCGGCGTCCTCTGCGATCAGGCGAGCGCCCGAGGTGGCGACCATGACGGGGTCGACGACGATATTTTGTGCGTCCCAGGCGCCCAGGCGGTCGGCGATAACCTCGATAATCTCGGCAGAGGAAACCATGCCGATCTTGACGGCGCTGGGTCGGATATCGTCAAAAACGGCATCGATTTGCGCGGCGACAATATCCGGGGAGATGTTCTGTACGGCGGTGACGCCCAGGGTGTTCTGTGCGGTGATAGCGGTGATGGCCGTCTCGGCATACAGGCGGTGCGCCGTGATGGTCTTGATGTCGGCCTGAATGCCGGCACCACCGCTGGAATCTGATCCTGCGATGGACAGGACGGCGGGTACCTTACTGCGATCCATGTTCGCTCCCTTGTTCGGTCGGATTCAAATGGGTCTTTAAGCCAGCATTATAAAGATGCCCGGGCCGACTCTATGTCGAACCCGGGCGGGCGATGCAATCTTTACGCAAATGTAAGCAAATGTTCACACGTCAACAATTGAGGGGCGCCGGCTCGCCGCTAGAAGCGATCGCAGCGAGGAGTCTAGTCCTCCATGCCAAGGTCGATCGTCGTGCCCTCGAATACCTTGTTGACGGTGCGGACGGCGCACATCTTGCCGCACATGGTACAGGTGCCCTCGGTGGCGGCAGGGGACTCCTCGTAGCGCTTCTTGCCGGTGACGGGATCGAGGGCGCACTTCCACATGGCGTCCCAGTCGAGCTTGCGGCGTGCCTGGCCCATCTTGTCGTCCAGATCGCGGGCGTGCGGCACCTTCTTGGCGATATCGGCGGCGTGTGCGGCGATCTTGGTGGCCATGAGGCCATCGAGCACGTCCTGGGCGTTGGGCAGGCACAGGTGCTCAGCGGGTGTCACGTAGCACAGGAAGTCGGCGCCGGAGCTCGCCGAGATGGCGCCACCGATGGCGGCGGTGATGTGGTCGTAGCCCACGCCGATATCGGTCACCAGCGGCCCCAGCACATAGAACGGCGCATTATGGCACAGGCGCTTCTGCAGCTTCATGTTGGCGGCGATCTCGTCGAGCGCCATGTGACCCGGTCCCTCGACCATAACCTGGACGCCGGCGGCCCAAGCGCGCTTGCACAGCTTGCCCAGCTCGATCATCTCGGCGGTCTCGGTGGCATCGTTTGAGTCGTAGAGACAGCCCGGGCGGCAGGAATCGCCGAGCGAGATCGTCACGTCGTACTCGTGGCAGATCTCGAGCACCTCGTCGTAGAACTCGTAGAAGGGGTTTTCGTTGCCGGTGACTTCCATCCAGCCAAACAGCAGCGAGCCGCCGCGGCTGACGATGTTCATGAGGCGGCCGGTCTCCTTAAAGGTCTTGATGACCGACTTGTTGATGCCGCAGTGGATGGTCATGAAGTCCACGCCGTCCTCGGCGTGCGCGCGAACGACCTCGAGCAGGTCGTCCTTGGTGAGCTTGACCAGCGGCTTTTCCATGTAGCCGATGGCGTCGTACATGGGGACGGTGCCCACCATAAGCGGCGTCTCGTCGATGAGCTGCTGGCGGAACTGGCGCGTCTTGCCCGAGTTGGAGAGGTCCATGATGGCGTCGGCGCCAAAGTCCTCGGCAATCTTGACCTTCTTCCATTCCTCGGCGGCATCGGCCTTGTCGCCCGAGATGCCCAAGTTCACGTTGACCTTGGTGGACAGGCCCTCGCCGACACCAAAGGCGCGCATGCCCTTTTTGATATGCACGATGTTGGCGGGAATGGCGATGCGGCCGTCTGCCACGCGCTCGCGGATGTACTCGGGGTCGCGATGCTCGCGCTCGGCGACCTCTTTCATCTGAGGTGTGATCTGCCCAGCGCGGGCGAAGTCGATTTGCGTGACGAGCTTGGGCTCGGTCTGTGTGCTCATTGGCACGGCTCCCTTCGTTGGCATTACCCATATCAGGTTTGCGGGTCAGGGCGGGCGCGCCCAGTCTCAGCCTGCCGTCTTGTCCTGCAAGCTCCCCGTTTATGTGGTGGGCTCAAGTATAGCTCGAATGGGTACGATTGACGCGATGAGCATGCCCGTGGGGAGGCGAACATGGAAGACAAGCATCTATATCGAGAGATGCAATGGGACGTATCGGCCGAGGAGGGCCGTGCGCACCATGGCCTTGTCGCGATTGGTTTTGCGATCCTTGTCGTGATGGTGATTGCCTGTTGTATCTGGACGTTTGGTGGTCGCGGCGGCGCTGCATGGGAGTTCGAGGCTGATGATAGCCTACCGATTATGACGGTGAGGAGTACTGGCGGTAATGCCAATACGCTCGCCGTTCCGGGCGATTATTGGTACCCGTGCGATGAGTTTGTGCAGTTGCAGCTGAGTGGTGGGTCCATTCCGGGCGAAGAAATCGAACGCGTGACGTTTGACGCGGCGCTCAAAACGCTGACGGTGAAGCTCAAAGATCAAGGGGATGTGCCCACGACGATGGATATCGCGCTGACGGAATGGCGCCTGGAGCCCCCGTCGGGTGTTGCGGTGTCCGAGGTCGAGCACGTCAAGATTGTCTATCAGGACGGTTCGACAAACGGGATTGCAAAGGCCGACGGTCTAGCAGAATAGGTGTCGAGCCTAGCCAGCCAATTCATAAAAGTTGCGGTGGAATAGTTCCTGATTGTGCGATAAAAGGCTCAAATAGGAACTATTCCACCGCAAGTTATATAGAGAAGGCTGAGCGGGTCAGTTTTGGGTGGCGGGTCTAGAGCATCTGTTCGTTGATGAACACGAGGGTGCCTGGATATGAGATCTCGGGGGCGTGGCGATAGCCGATGTTGAACTCGGTGAGACGGCCGGCGTCCTCGAGTCCGTTTGCTGCCATCCAGCGCACCATGGAGCCGCGCGCCTTTTTGCTGGCGGTCGACTGTTGGATGGGCTTCCCGTTGCGGATGCCCTCGCCAAAGAGGCATGTGACGGCTGTGGCGTCGCCCGCGAGGTGGGGCAGAACGGCTTTGGCATACTCTACGCTGGCGAGGTTGACGATCGTGGTGTTTGAGCCTGCCGGGGCGATAGCCCGCGCGAGCTTATCGCTCCAAAATGCGTAGAGGTCTCGGGCACCGTCGACGACAAGCTTCGCGCCCATCTCCAGCCGATACGGTTCGACGGCATGAAAGGGACGAACGCACCCGTAGAGGCCGGAGAGGATCCACAGATGGTCTTGCAGCCATGCGAGCTGTGCGGAATCCATCACCTCGGGTGCCATGCTCTGGTATTGAATGCCGTGATAGGACATGACGGCAGGGGAGAGGTGACGGGCGAGTGCGGGATTGTCGAGATCGCCGCTTTTCAGGATGGGCCCGAACTCATGCAGTGTGTTGAGGCAAGGTCCCAGCAGTTTGTCGCTCACGTTCCACAGCGCCTGCAGGCCGCCGCTGCCTTCATTCCGCTCGATATCTAGCAGTGCGCGGTGGAGGCGAGCCGTCTCGCGCACAAAGGGTGGGATGCCCAGGACTTCAAAAGCATCTTGGGCCGCGCGCATTTGCTTGGCGGGCGAAATGATGACCTGCAGCATGGACTCTCCTCTGCCAAAAAAGTTGCGGTGGAATACGGTCTGTTTTGGCCGTTTATGGGCCAGTTTAGTCCGTATTTCACCGCAACTGATGAAGGGTTGGTTAGGCTCGCTCGATGAAGGCCTTGTAACCGCGATATGCCTCGTAGATGTCGGCCTTGTTGGCGACCTCCCACAGGGCGTGCATGGACAGGACGGCAACGCCGGAGTCGATGACGTTCATGCCGTACTTGGCCATGATGTAGGCGATGGTGCCGCCGCCACCAGCGTTGACGCGGCCGAGCTCGCAGGTCTGGAAGTCCACGCCGGCCTCGTCCATGATGTCGCGGACGAGGGCCACATACTCGGCGTCGGCGTCGTTAGAGCCGCCCTTGCCGCGGCTGCCCGTGTACTTGTTAAAGCACAGGCCGCGACCCATGAAGGCGGCGTTCTTGGTCTCGAACTTGCCGGCATAGCCCGGGTCGAAGCCGGCGGACACGTCGGAGGAGAGCATACGGCTGCGGGCGAGCGCGCGGCGCAGAGCCAGCGGGCTGTCCTCGCCGGCGAGCATCATGATCTCGGCGACGGTGTTCTCGAAGAAGCGACTCGTCATGCCGGTGGCACCCACGGAACCGATCTCCTCCTTGTCGACGATGAGCGTGATGCTCGTGCGCTCCACGTTGGTGACGTCGATCTGGGCAAGCATGGAGGGGTAGGCACAGACGCGGTCGTCATGGCCATAGCCCAGAATCATGGAGCGGTCGAGGCCCATGTCGCGGGCGGGGCCGGCGGGCACGACCTCGATCTCGGCGGAGAGGAAGTCCTCCTCCTCGACGTCGTACTGCTCCTTGAGGATATCCAGGAACATTTGCTTGACGGGCTCCTTGGGGGCGTCCTTGTCGTCCTCATCGAACTTGACGGGGCGGCCGCCCACGATCACGTCGAGAATCTCGGCATCGACGGCGTCCTTGGCAGGCTTGGACATCTGCTCGCTCGAGAGGTGGATCAGCAGGTCGGAGATGGTAAAGACCGGGTCGTCCGCCTTGTCGCCGATATTGATGTCGACGGTGGTACCGTCCTTTTTGCAGATGACGCCCACGAGTGCGAGCGGGGAGGCCACCCAGTGGTAGCTCTTGACGCCACCGTAGTAGTGCGTGTCGAGGTAGGCCATGTCGCCGGCCTCGAAGGCGGGGTTCTGCTTAAGGTCTAGGCGCGGCGAGTCCACGTGGGCGCCTAGGATGTTAAAGCCCTGCTCGAGCGGGGCGTTGCCCAGGTTGACGAGCATGAGGTCCTTGCCGTGATTGGCGGCGTACACCTTGTCGCCTGCCTTGAGCTCGCGGCCTTCGGCGATCACGGTCTCCAGGTCGACGTATCCCGCCTCCTCGGCCATCTTGATGCCGGTCTTGACGCACAGGCGCTCGGTCTTGTTCTCGCTCAAAAACTGCTTATAGCCGCGGCAAAGCTCCTCGAGCTCCTCGACTTGCTGTGGCGTGTACTTTTTCCATGCGCAGGGACGCTCCATGACGCAGGCTCCTTTCGGATCGATCGTGCTGGTTGATGTACCGTGAGCCATCGTATCACGCGCGGGCTCACGGTGGCGGGGGAGCTTGATGTGAGGTGGCCGCGGGGCGGGGAGCGTGTAAACTGGAGTGAGCAAACCGTGCCCAGCCCAAAGCGAGGTATTTAATATGTCTGACAAGCGCCGCACTTTTGCCGTTATCGACGGCAACTCGCTCATGCACCGCGCCTTTCACGCCGTGCCGCCGACCATGAACGCGCCGGACGGTCGCCCCACCAACGCGATCTTTGGCTTTCTGAACATGTTTCTCAAGATGATCGACGCCTTTAACCCCGACGGTGTGGTCGTGGCGTTTGACAAGGGTAAGCCGCGCGTGCGCATGGAGATGCTGCCGCAGTATAAGGCGCAACGCCCGCCCATGGACCCCGATCTGCATGCGCAGTTCCCTATGATTAAGGAGCTGCTCACCGCGCTCAACGTGCCGATTCTGCAGTCCGAGGGCTGGGAAGGCGACGATATCCTGGGAACCATGGCGCGCCTGGGCGAGCAGGCCGGCTGTGACATGCTGCTGGTGACCGGTGATCGCGATATGTATCAGCTCGTGACCGAGCACGTCAACGTGGTCTCGACCCGCAAGGGCCTGTCCGACGTGGCGATCATGACGCCCGAGAGCGTGGACGACCTGTATCACGGCATTACGCCGGCGCTCGTGCCCGATTTTTACGGTCTAAAGGGCGATACGTCGGACAACATTCCTGGCGTACCGGGCATCGGCCCCAAAAAGGCGAGCGCGCTCATCGCACAGTACGGCAGCTTGGACGAGGTCATCGCGCATGCCGACGAGGTCAAGGGCAAGATGGGCGAGAACCTGCGTGCACACATCGATGACGCACTACTGAGCCGCAAGGTTGCGACAATTCGCACCGATGCGCCCGTCGAGCTCGACTTTGAGGCGACGTCCTTCCCGGCGTTTTCTGCCGATGAGGTTTCCGCGGCGCTGGGCACGCTTGGTATCACCGCCATGCAGAACCGTTTCTTGGCGCTGATCGGCGGCGAGGGCGGGGCTGCTGCTGCCTCCAGTGTGGTTGAGATACCTGCTATGGTTCGCGCAGCCGCCGGCGATGCCGACGCGCTTGGTGCCGTTGCGGCTGAGGTCTCCCGCGCGATTGATGCCGGCGAGTGGGTCGCCGCCGTGGTGGACGACGACAAGGAAGAGGGCGCGCTCTTTGGACTGACGCGCACGCTGTGGTTGGCGACGTCCAAGGGCCTGTTCGCGCTCGAGGAGGGCGACAGCTGTGCGGCGGCTGAGGTTGAGGGCTTCAACTTCGTTCACGGCGTGATTGCCGGCGTGCTCGCGCGTCTGTTTATGGAGGGTCGCGTGGCGAGCCCGGATATGAAGGCGCTGTTGCACGAGCTTTCGCCCGTCGATTCCTTTGAGCCCGAGCTCATGGATCCGCTCGCTACCGATTCCACGCGTATCTTCGATACCGTGGTCGCTGCCTATCTGCTGGATTCCGATCGCTCCGAGTTCGATGAGGCATATCTTGCCGATACGTATCTGCAGATGGCGCTGCCTGCGGCGCGCGGCGCAGAGGGTGCCGGTGAGGACGCTCCGGCGCCCGCCGCTCGCACGGCGGCCTTGACGCTGGCGCTGGTCGCACCGCTGCGCGACCGCATGGCCCGTGAGAATGCCGCCAACGTGTTCGATGGCATCGAGATGCCGCTCGTTCCGGTACTTGCCAAGATGGAGCGCGCGGGCATGCTCGTGGACCCCGACTGCCTGCACAGTCTGTCCGAGGGTCTGGCGACCCAGATCACCGAGGTCGAACGAAGCATTCGCGACCTTGCCGGTGACGAGACCTTTAACATCGGCAGCCCCATGCAACTTTCGCATGTGCTCTTTGATGTGATGGGCCTTCCGACCAAGGGTCTCAAAAAGACCAAGCGCGGTTACTATTCGACCAATGCCAAGGTACTGAGTGATCTTGCCCGTGACCACGAGATTGTTCGTTTGATCTTAGACTGGCGCGAGAAGTCCAAGATCAAGTCAACCTATCTGGACACGTTGGGCCCGCTGCGCCGCGGTGACGGTCGTGTGCACACCACGTACAACCAGACCATCACCGCGACGGGGCGTCTGTCTTCGAGCGACCCTAATCTGCAAAACATTCCGACGCGCTCGGAGCTGGGGCGTACCGTCAAGACGGCGTTTTCGGCAGGCGAGGGAAGCGTCTTTTTGGCGGTGGACTACTCGCAGATCGAGCTGCGTCTGCTGGCACATCTCTCGGGTGACGAGCACTTGGTGCGCGCCTTTAACGAGGGCGAGGACTTCCATGCCGAGACGGCGGCGCGCGTGTTTGGTGTGCCGGTGTCCGAGGTAACGCCCGACTTGCGCAGTCGCGCCAAGGCCGTGAACTTTGGCATCGTGTATGGCCAGCAGGCCTACGGCCTGTCGCAGTCGCTGCATATCTCGATGGCCGAGGCGCGCGACATGATCGACCGCTACTACGAGGCCTACCCGGGCGTGCGTACGTTCCTCGACAACGTGGTGGCGCGCGCCAAGCAGACGGGCTACGCCGAGACCATGTATGGCCGCAGACGCCATATTCCCGAGCTCAAGGCCAAAAACCCGCAACTCCGCGGCTTTGGCGAGCGCACGGCCATGAACCATCCCATGCAGGGAACCGCCGCCGACATCATCAAGATCGCGATGGCCCGCGTAAGCCGCCGCCTGGAAGAGGAAGGCTTTGCCGCCCACATGATCCTGCAAGTGCACGACGAACTGGACTTTGAGTGCCCCATCGACGAAGTCGAGCGCCTAACCACCATGGTCCGCGACGTCATGGAGCACGTAGTAGACCTCCGCGTCCCCCTAATCGCCGAAGCCAGCACCGGCATAACCTGGGCCGACGCCAAATAGGGAAGTGCCCACAACCCTAAAGTAACCAAACCAGAAGGGGGCTCCTTGCCAACAAGGAGCCCCCTTCGTTCAATTAAATTCAGCCTAAGTATCTAGACACTCAAGACGCCATCTATGCGGCAAGCAAGTCAACGTAGCCATGCCCGGGGCCGGCCGTTTGATTTTTGTAGATTCCGCACGAGCCGAAGAGCACTTAATGTGCTCTTCGGCTCGTGCGGAATCTACA
>URBB01000048.1 GCA_900545835.1 uncultured Collinsella sp.
GCATCAGGTGGATATGGCACTTGAGTTTTCCGATCGTATCGTGGGCTTGCGTGCGGGCGCGAAAGTGTTCGAGGGTGCGCCTGCCGAGCTTATTGAAGGCTTGCGCCGCGTCGCTGCCATTACGCCGGCGCCCGACTGTATTTTGCTCGTGCGTGGTGGCGGTTCCTTCGAGGACCTCATGACCTTTAACGACGAGGAGCTTGCCCGCGCGGTGGCGGCTTGCCCTGTGCCCGTGGTGACCGGCATTGGCCATGAGCCCGATACCTCGATCTGCGATATGGTGAGCGACCGTCGTGCCTCCACGCCCACGGCAGCGGCAGAATCCGTGGCACCGGCTATGACAGAGCTGGCGGATGTGCTCGAGACGCGCCATCAGCGCCTAGGTGCTGCGATGGCTTCGATGATCGGGTCGAATCAGGTCGATCTGGAAATGCTCGACCAGCGCGGTCGTCGTGCCTGGGACACCTATACGGCTCGTCTGGGCGATGCACTCGATGCCGCCGCATGCCGCCCGTGCCTTAACGACCCCACATTTATGGTCGATCGTCGCGAATCGGAGCTTACGCTGACCGCCGATCGCCTGTCGGGCGCCATAGTACGCTCAGTCGGGACATTCCGCTCCAACTTTGAGCGCCTGCCCGAGCGCCTGGTTGCAAGCACCTCGGGGCTCGATGGCAAGCGCCATGCGCTCACGCTTGCGAGTTCCCGTCTAGAGCATCAGGGGCGTACGATGCTCAGCAAACCCGCGTCCGACCTAGGCCGTGCGGCAGCCTCGCTCGATGCCCTGTCTCCGCTCAAGGTGCTTGCCCGTGGCTATTCCATCGCGTACAGCGATGACGGTGTGGCCACGAGCGCCAAGACCTTTAAGCCCGGCGACGCCATCCGCGTGCGCATGGCAGACGGCAACGTGGCTGCAACGGTCGATACGGTCGAGTAGGCCGCGTTTCATAGCGATAAACCTTTAGGAAAGGAAACAGATATGGCAGAGAAGACCCCGGTCGAGCAGCTTACGTACAAGCAGGCCTCGCAGGAGCTGGAACTCATCATCCGCAGCTTGGAGTCGGGCGATATGGAGCTCGAGGAGTCGCTCGAGAGCTATACCCGCGGCGTAGAGCTCCTCAAAAGCCTGCGCGCCCGCCTGTCCGATGCCGAGCAGAAGGTCTCGGTGCTCCTTAAGGACGTCGACGGCAACGACGTGCTCGCCGACGGCGAGGCCGCCAACACGGACGACAACCTCTCGTTCTAACCACCCCGACCAAATATAATTACCTTGGTCTGTGAGAAAGGAACCAACCATGTGTGATTGCATCTTCTGCAAAATTGCCAACCACGAGATCCCCTCGACCGTTGTCTATGAGGACGACCAGGTCATCGCCTTCGACGACCTCAACCCCCAGGCGCCGGTTCACACGCTCGTGATCCCCAAGAAGCACTACAGTGACATCGCCGACAACGTACCTGCCGAGACCATGGGCGCCATGGCTCACGCCATCCAGGAGGTCGCCAAGGCCAAGGGTCTGGAGGACGGTTTCCGCGTCATCTCCAACAAGGGTGCCAATGCCGGCCAGACCGTCATGCACTTCCACATGCACGTTCTCGGCGGCAAGAACCTGGGCGAGAACCTCATCTGAGGACGCACAGCCCGTCGCCTTGGCTGCCTTTGGAGTAACCTATGCAGGTTTCTCAACTCGAATACCTTCAAGCGGTAGCGAACTATGGCGGCGTGCGCAAAGCAGCTCGCGCCGTGCATGTGAGTCCGCAGGCCGTTTCGTCGGCAATCAAAAAGTTGGAATCTGAGTATCAGATTGTTTTGCTCGACCGATCGGCGGGGGAGGCTGTTTTGTCTCCGGCGGGCAGAGAATTTGCGCGTCGTGCACGCGTGATCCTGGCACAAGTCGACGATCTCAAAAAGTACGCTCAATCGGGGAACGGTGGCGTTTCGCCCGACGGCCACTTCCGTCTTTACGCCCCCTGTCTTCACGGGCGGGGGCGTCTTTTTGCCGAAAACTGGTACGACTCGTTTGAAAGCTCGCACCCCCAGATTCACCTTGATGTTTGGCATCAGCCAACGGCCACATGCTTTGAATCACTTGTGCTTGGCATTTCGGATGCGGCCATCTCATTTGAGGAACCAAGGGATAGTGTCCTTTCTTCGAAATACTTGGGTGAAAAGGAGCTCAAGGTTCTTTCCTGCCCAGCGGGTCATCAATCTGTGGGTGCTATGACCGTTCGTGAGTTACTGGGCGGCAGGCTCGCTGTTCCAATTAATTTGTCACCCTGTCTCAATGCAATCAATCAATGTCCCGAGGCCCAGCTGGTTAATTTCCGCTTCCGCGACGTCGAATATGGAAACAGGGCGCAGGCTGAGTTTCTTCAAGCCGGGGGATTGATATTGAGTTTTTCTGGCTCTTCTCTCGCAACAGATGGACTGGAAGTGAGCGAGTGCTCCATTGAAGGCTCGCATGACGTAGCCTTGCCCATCTATTTTTGCTATCGACAAAATGCCTGGACCGATCGACACCAGACGGTATTTCTTCACCTATTGCGTCATCTCGCTTCGTGAGGCCATTTGGCCTCGTGGCGTCAAGTGAATGTTGACACCTTGTAACACATGACTGACGGCTTTGCCCTCATGCGTTTCCAAGATTTCGGTTTGGGTTATTGGCTCTTGGGGGGCGGAGCATGAAAAATCGTACGGTCTTGCTTTATATGATGTTCGTTTTCTTGTCGAACTTCAGCACCATCTTGTATTTCCTAACTGTCTACCTTGAGTTCGTCGGGCTTTCGATGGTAGCGATTTCTAGCATGATGATTGCATATCAAGTGAGCAAGTTCATCCTTGAAGTTCCTACTGGCTATATTGCTGATAGGTTTGGACGAAAGACAAGCGGTCTCGTTGGCGTCGTGGGAATGCTTGGATACTACGCCGCCCTGCTTTTCGTCCGTTCTCCTCTGCTTTTAATCGGCGCGTTTGCTCTCAAAGGTTTTGCCGTTGCATGTGTGAGCGGATCCATAGAAGCAATTTACATTGACAGTGTCTCTCAGGACCAGCTCGTAAGACTTAATGTCGTTGAGCGATTTGTTTTCTATGCCTCTTATGCCATCTCCGCTTGTGTGGGCGGTTTCATTTCGTCTGTCGGTGCATATCTCATTGGTCTTTCGGCAGATATCATCGCAATGGTGTTGACGTTGGTTGTCGTTGCCTGCATTCCTGAGATGCGAAGAGGGGGCACTGCGGCGACACCTGAGCGTGGAATTAGCCCGAAGACGATCGGAGCCGCTATTGCGTACAATCGCATTCTTCGTTCGGCGTTCATCATGGACTGTTCTCAGGCGTTTGCTTTTGTCGCCCTGGAAGACTTTTTCTCACTGCTGCTTGCGGGTCGCGGAATGAATGCCGTCGCTTCGGGTGTGACCATTGCGGTCCAGCTCCTTGCCTCGGCCTCCATGGGGCTTATTGTGCCCAATGTGATTGCTCATGTCGACAAGGGCCGTTTTGCGCGTATTTGCGGCATCGTGCGCCTTTCCCTGACTGCTCTGTTTTTGGTTCCCTTTGCTCCGGTCTATCTGCTGCCCGTGTTTTATGTGCTGCAGACGGTCGCCTACTCGTTATTTGCTCCAATTAAATACTCAATTTTTCAAAATGCTGCCGATTCTTCGATGCGCTGTTCACTGATTTCGGTCCAAAGCCAGATGGTGGCGGTGGGTGCCGTTCTTTTCTATCTGCTCAACGCTGTGTTGAGTAGCGTTGCAGGCATTCGAGTCATATTGCTTGTCGCGCTCGGGATTTCTTCTTTGGTGTATATCCCCGCGCTATTTCGTTTTACAAGTCAAAGGCCATGCGTATTTAGGCACCGATAACTTATATATCAACGCAATAAACCCGAGCGCGAGGGCGTTTGGGTTTATTATTGAAGCGTATGTAACCTGGCGGCGCCACACCGCCTGTTAGTAGGGAGACACATGAACGTTCTGGTCGTCAACGCAGGATCTTCGACGCTTAAGTATCAGGTCATCGATACCAAGTCCCACAAGGTGTCCGCAAAGGGCTCCTGCGAGCGCGTCTGCTTTACCGGCGGTACCTTCACCCACGCTGCCAACGGTTCCAAGAAGGTGACCGAGAACATCGAGTTCCCCGACCACAAGGTCGCCATCGAGGTCGTTCTGAAGGACCTCGAGGCCAACGGCGTCAAGATCGAGGGCATCGGCCATCGCATCGTTCAGGGCGGTTGGTACTTTGGCGACTCCTCCCTCGTCGACGAGGACGTTCTCGCCAAGATCCGCGAGGTCGCCCCGCTGGCGCCGCTGCACAACAACCCCGAGGCCAACGTTATCGAGTACTGCCTCGAGCAGTATCCCGACCTGCCCAACGTCACGGTCTACGACACCGCTTTCCACTTCAATATGCCCGAGGTCGCCAAGACCTACGCCCTGCCCAAGGACGTCTGCGACAAGCTGCACATCCGCAAGTACGGCGCCCACGGCACCAGCTACCGCTACATCTCCAAGAAGGTTGCCGAGATGACCAACGGCGAGGCTCGCAAGGTCGTCGTGTGCCACATCGGTTCCGGCGCTTCCCTGTGCGCCATCGAGGACGGCAAGTGCATGGACACCACCATGGGCTTGACGCCGCTCGACGGTGTCATGATGGGCACCCGCTGCGGCTCCATCGACCCGGCTACCGTGTGCTACCTGCAGCGCGAGGGCGGCTACACCTTCGACGAGGTCGATGAGATGATGAACAAGAAGTCCGGCCTTTTGGCTGTGACCGGCGGCAAGACCAACGACTGCCGCAACGTCGAGGAGCTCGCCGCCGCTGGTGACCCCGATGCTCAGCTCGCCTTCGACATGTTCGTCTACAAGATTGCCGCCAAGGCTGCCGAGATGGCTACTTCCATGTGCGGCATGGACACGCTGGTCTTCACCGCTGGCATCGGTGAGCACGCTCCGGCCGTTCGTGCCGGCGTCGCCGACCGTCTGGCCTTTATGGGCGTCAAGATGGATCATGCCCGCAACGCCCTGCGTGGTGACGGCGCTTGGTGCCTGTCTGCCAAGGATTCCAAGGTCAAGATTATCGTCATCCCCACGGACGAGGAGTTCATGATCGCCTCCGACGTCGAGCGCATCGTCAACGGCAAGTAATTGCAAGAGGGGAGGGGCTGGACGACCGAGCGCCGTTCGGCCCCTCTTTTGCGCTCGTTGGGCGATATGCTGATAGCTATTTATCAAGATATGATAACTTCTTATTAAAATGCGGCCGCCTTAAGGGGTCTGCGTCGACCGTATTGCACTGCAAAGGAGTCTCATGAACGTACTTGTTGTCAACGCCGGCAGCTCAAGCCTTAAATATCAGCTTTTGGATACCGATACCCGAGAGGTTTTCGCCAAGGGCAACTGCGAACGTATCGGATCGGACATGGGCATCTTTGGCCACTCCGAGAACGGTGGCGCCAAGCAGACCGAGGAGGTCCCTTTCCCCGATCATCGCTCTGCTATCGCTCGCGTGCTCGAGGAGCTCGAGAAGACCGACTTTACGATTGATGGCATTGGCCATCGTATCGTTCAGGGCGGCTGGCACTTCGATGATTCCGCAGTTGTCGACGACGAGGTTATGGCCAAGATTCTTGAGGTGGCACCGCTTGCTCCGCTGCACAACTACGGCGAGGCCGCAGCAATCGAGTATTGCCGCGAGAAGTATCCGGAGCTGCCCAACGTCGCCGTCTTCGATACCTCGTTCCACATGACCATGCCCGAGGTCGCCTATACCTACGCGCTGCCCAAGGACGTGTGCGACAAGTACCACGTGCGCAAGTACGGCGCCCACGGCACGAGCCACCGTTACGAGTGGATGATGGCCAAGGAGATCCTGGGCTCGCGCTGCCACCGCCTGCTTTCGTGCCATTTGGGCAACGGTGCTTCGCTTGCCGCCATTGAGGACGGCGTGTGCCGCGACACCACGATGGGCCTCACGCCGCTCGATGGCCTGATGATGGGCACTCGCTGTGGTTCCATCGACCCGGCCACCGTGTGCTACCTGCAGCGCGAGGGCGGCTACAGCTATCAGGAAGTCGATGACATGATGAACAAGCAGTCTGGTCTGCTTGCCATCTCGGGCATCTCCAACGATGCCCGTGACATCCGTACGCGCGCCTCCGAGGGTGACGAGCGCTGCCTGCTCGCCTTCGATATGTTCGCCTACAAGGCCATGCAGCAGGCCGGCTCCATGATCGCTTCCATGGCGGGCGTGGACACCATCACCTTTACCGCCGGCATCGGCGAGAACGACTGGTCGATTCGCAAGGCCTTCTGCGACTGCTTTGAGTGGCTGGGCGTACGCATCGACAACAACAAGAACCGCGAGGCTGTGGGCAACGGCCCGCAGGTCATCAGTGCCGCCGGTTCCGCCGTCACGGTCATGGTCATCCCCACCGACGAGGAATACATGATCGCCCACGACGTCGAGCGCCTGACCAAGAACAACTAACGCGCGCATTTGCAAGTAAACGACAGGCCTCCAGAGCAACAGCTTCGGAGGCCTTTTTACTAGCAGGCGGAAATTCCAGTCCCAAAGTGATCACCGTCAGCAACGCTTGCGCTTCCAACAACGGCATCCAATCATTTAGATCTTCAGCCCCAGCTTGTAGCCAAGCCGCCGTCCACTCCAGATACCCTGACTGCCACGTGGCGGCAGGGGCCCTACAGGGTAAAGCTCTGAAAACTTTCCGCAGGACGCATGAAACCCCCGCCGCACGAAGTGCGCAGCGGGGGTTTCATGCATGTCCGAGGACGTTTTCAGAGCTTTACCCTGTAGGGTCCCGAGGGGATATGTCCGCTACTCAGCCATCTGAGCCTGGACGGCGGTGATGGCCACGACACCCACGATGTCGTCAGCAGAGCAGCCGCGCGAAAGGTCGTTGACCGGCTTGGCGATGCCCTGCAGGATGGGGCCGTAGGCGTCGGCGCCGGCGAAGCGCTGGACCAGCTTGTAGCCGATGTTGCCGGCCTCGAGGTCGGGGAACACGAGCACGTTGGCCTTGCCGGCAACGGAGGAGCCGGGAGCCTTGAGCTGGGCGACGGTGGGGACAATAGCGGCATCGAGCTGCAGGTCGCCGTCGATGGCGAGCTCGGGAGCCTTCTCCTTGCAGAACTTCACAGCCTCCTGGACCTTCTTGGCGACCTCGCCGCCAGCGGAGCCCATGGTGGAGTAGGAGAGCATGGCCACGTGCGGCTCAACGTTGCCCATGAAGGTGGACCAGGAGTGAGCGGAGGCGATGGCGATCTCGGAGAGCTCGTCGGAGGACGGGTTGATGTTGAGGCCGCAGTCGGCGAAGATCAGCGTGCCGTCAGTGCCGAACTGCGGGGTGTCGGTGCACATCACGAAGAAGGCCGAGACCAGCTTGGTGCCCGGGGCGGTCTTGAGGATCTGAAGCGCGGGGCGCAGGGTGTCGGCGGTGGAGTGGCAGGCGCCGGAGACCAGGCCGTCGGCATCGCCCATCTTGACCATCATGGTGCCAAAGTAGGTGGCGTCCATCACCTGGGCGCGAGCCTGCTCGATGGTAACGCCCTTCTTGGCGCGGAGCTCGGCAAACTTCTGCGCGTACTCCTCGTGCTTCTCGGCATTGCGCGGGTCGATGACGGTAGCGCCGGGAACGTTGATCTCGTCGGGGTTGCCCAGGATGACGATCTTTGCCAGGCCCTCCTCGATGATTTTGGTGGCCGCGACGATAGTGCGCGGATCCTCGCCCTCGGGCAGGACGATCGTCTTAAGGTCGGCCTTGGCGGCAGACTTCATACGGTTTAGGAAATCGCTCATGTTACTCCTTACAAGCGTTTCGCTAAGCTCCAGGCCCTCGGCTGTACACGAATAAACCCGCTGCTAGCGGGTTTACCTTTCAATTATGTACGCCGCGGTGCTTGAGCTTTCCTTGTGTGGCAAGCTCATTATAGGACGCATTAGCGCTATAATCGCTCTGATAAATATGTCTCGACGTATGTTCGAGAAAAAGCCCAGTTAAAAAGCGTGTGGCTTTTGATAAGGAGTATCGATGCAGATTACCTCAGGCCTGCCTGAAGGCTTTAACGCCGGCGCGTACGACATGATTGTCGTCGGTGCTGGATATGCCGGTGCCGTTTGCGCCCGCCGTCTTGCCGAGACCATCGGCTATCGTGTTGCCGTTTTGGAGCGCCGTAGCCACATTGCGGGCAATGCCTATGACTGCACTGACGAGGCCGGAATCCTGATCCACGAGTACGGTCCGCATATCTATCACACCTTTAACGAGCGCGTGCACAATTTCCTGTCGCGCTTTACCAAGTGGACGGATTATCAGCACAAGGTGCTCGCCAACATCAACGGTACCCTTATGCCCGTGCCCTTCAACCATGCGAGTCTCAAGCTCGCCTTTGGTGACGAGCGCGGCGAGGAGCTGTATCAGAAGCTCGTGGAGACCTTTGGCAAGGATGTCAAGGTGCCCATTATGGAGCTGCGTAAGAAGAACGACCCCGACTTGGCCGAGGTCGCCGATTACGTCTACGAGAACGTCTTTTTGCATTACACCATGAAGCAGTGGGGCCAGACGCCCGATCAGATCGATCCCTCGATCACCGGCCGCGTTCCCGTCTTTGTGGGCGATGATGACCGCTACTTCCCGCAAGCCCCCTTCCAGGGCATGCCGCAGGAGGGCTACACGGCGCTCTTTGAGCATATGCTCGACCACGACCTGATCGACGTGTTCTGCGACGTGGACGCCCGCGATCTCTTTGAGATCGACGAGACCACCGTCAAGATCGACGGCAAGGTCTATGGTGGCGAGATTGTCTATACCGGTCCACTCGACGAGCTGTTCAACCTCGACTTGGGTGCGTTGCCGTACCGCACGCTCGATATGAAGTTCGAGACGCTCGATACGGACCAGTTCCAGCCCGTGGGCACCGTCAACTACACCACGAGCGAGGACTACACGCGTATCACCGAGTTCAAGAACATGACCGGTCAGGTCCTGCCCGGCAAGACCACCATCATGAAGGAGTACTCCAAGGCCTATACGCCCGGCTCGGGCGAGACGCCGTACTACGCCATTCTTGAGCCCGAGAACCGTGAGCTCTATGAGCGCTATCTTGAACGCGTCCAGAACCTGACAAACTTCCACCCGGTGGGTCGTCTGGCCGAGTATCGTTACTACGATATGGACGCCGTGACCAATTCTGCCCTCGATCTTTCGGATGAGATTATCGCCTGCCATGCATAAAGTCATAACATTCGGTATTCCCTCGTATAACGCCGCCAAGGACATGGACCATTGCATCACCTCCATCTTGGAGGGGAGCAATTACGCCACCGATATCGAGATTATCGTGGTGGACGACGGCTCCAAGGACGAGACGGCCGATAAGGCCGATGAGTGGGAGGCGCGTTATCCCGGTATCATTCGCGCGGTACACCAGGAGAACGGCGGCCACGGTATTGCCGTCCTTTCGGGTCTGCGCGAGGCGCAGGGCACCTACTACAAGGTTGTCGACTCGGACGACTGGCTTGACGGCGCTGCCCTTTCGACCATGCTGTCGATTCTGCGCGGCTTTGAAGAGCGCGACCAGCGCGTTGACCTGTTTATCTCGAACTACGTGTACGAGAAGGTTTACGAGGGCACGCATACCGCTATTGGCTACAAATTTGCCCTGCCGCGCAAGAAGATCTTTTCCTGGGATCAGATCGGTCATTTCCGCCTGGACCAGAACCTACTCATGCACAGCCTGTGCTATCGCACGGATGTGCTGCGCGAGTCCAATCTTCCCATGCCGCCGCACACGTTCTATGTGGACAACATCTACGCCTACGTGCCGCTGCCGCGTTGCAAGACCATGTACTACGCCGACATCGACCTCTATCGCTACTTTATCGGTCGCGAGGGCCAGAGTGTCAACGAGGCCACGATGGTCAAGCGTCTGGACCAGCAGTTCCGTGTGACGCGCATCATGATGGAGTCGTACCACCTGTACAGCGATGTTGAGTCGTCGCGTCTGCGCTCGTACATGATGGGCTATTTCACCATGATGATGGCGATCTGCTCGGTGCTCACCAAGCTTTCCGAGGAAGATTGCGCCGACGAGCGCCTAAAGACGCTGTGGAATGATTTGAAGGCCTACGACGAGCGCATGTATCGTCGTGCCCGCTACGGCGTGGTCGGGTTCTTCACCAATCTGCGCGGTCGTGCCGGTGACAAAACCACACTCGGCCTATACCGTCTTGCCTCAAAGATCTTCAAATTCAACTAACTGTTGAGTAATCGCTGCTGATAGGTTGACTGGGCCCCTTGGCCTTTAGTTTGCTACTGCGAACAGTCCTGCTCGCACGGAAAGCACATTAAGTGCTTTCCGGCTCGTGCGGAACTTGTATCAAACTAAAGGCCAAGGGGCCTCTGCTATAAGAATCGATTGTCAGGCTGCCTGAATTTGAAGATCTTCGACGTGCGGTACACAGGGGCCTGGGCTGAAAAGAATCTGGTTGGTAGGTTGCCCGGTGGGGCTTGGTTATGTTTGTCGCGAGTTCCGCACGAGCCGAAGAACACTTAATGTGTTCTTCGTGCGAGCCAGGACTGTAGAGCAGCAAACATAACCAAGCCCCACCGGGTAACCGGTCAGGTTAGGCTACTTCGCGGCTCCGGGGACGCCGTGGGAGGTTTTGGCGGTTTTGGCTCCGTTTACGATGGCGGTCTGTAGGGCCCTTACGGCGAGCATACCCAGTAAGTCTAGGGGAACGGCGGCGCTTGCCTGGGCGCCCAGTTTGCCGCTGGCGAGGGTGTAGATGGTGTCGCCGTCGTTGGTGGTGTGTGTGGGGCGGATGGCGTGTGCGTAGGCGTCTGCGGCCATCTGGGAGACCTTGGTGGCTTGTGCCTTAGTGAGTTCCACGTTGGTGACGATGCAGCTGATGGTGGTGTTGGTGCGGTCGAGCGGCATCTGCATGGATCCGGCGGCGGCAAAGGCTGCGAGTTCCATGTCGACGATCTGGTCGCTATCGGCTGCGGCGCGCATGCCGGCGACCCACTCGCCGGTGAGGGGGTCGACGACGTTGCCGCATGCGTTGACCGAGACCACGGCGCCCACCTTGATGGGGCCGAGTGCCACGGCGGCAGCTCCAAGGCCGGCCTTCATGCAGGTGGCAGGCCCCATGAGCTTACCCACGGTAGCGCCCGTGCCGGCGCCTACGTTGCCCTGTTCGAGCTTGGTGGGGGTGTGGTCGAGTGCTTCGCGCACGGCGGCGATGCCGGCCTCAATGTCGGGGCGCACGGTGGGGTTACCAAAGGCGAGGTCGAAGATACAGCTGGAGCACACGATAGGCACCTGCGTGGGGCCGACGGGAAGGCCGATGCCGCGGCTCTCAAGCTCGCGAGCGACGCCGCTTGCAGCCTCGAGGCCAAAGGCCGATCCACCCGAAAGGCAGACGGCGTGGACCTTGTCGACGGTGTTCTCGGGTCGCAGCAGGTCGGTTTCGCGCGATGCTGGAGCACCGCCGCGAACGTCAACGCCGCCGGTGGCGCCCTCGGGTGCCACGATTACGGTGCAACCGGTGCCGGCCTCCTCGTCCGTATAGTTGCCATAGCAAAAGCCATCGACATCGCAGACGTCAATGGCCTCGAGCAGTGTATCCATGTTTAACTCCTATCGGTTTTCCGCCGCGCCTTGTGCCCGGTCGGGATCCGTACGGTACGCCAAAATTGTAGGCGCCGGGGGATACCCAGCGCCAGATGCAATTACGAGAGTTTTTGAATCGCGCGCGCGACGCGGGCGATGGGTAGGCCCACCACGTTATAGAAGTCGCCCGAAATATCGTGCACGAGCATGCGTCCTCCTGTGCCCTGAATGCCGTAGGCGCCGGCCTTGTCCATGGGCTCACCCGAGGCGACGTAGTGCTCGATCTGCTCGTCGGTGAGCTCGTAGAACGTCACGTCGGTCACATCGACAAAGGACAGGCTTTCGGCGGCATGCGGGGCGGCCGTATCGCCTGCCTTAACGATGCAGACGCCGGTTGCGACCTGGTGCGTGCGGCCCGAAAGCTCACGGAGCATAGTGCGCGCCTCGTCCTCGGTTGCCGGCTTGCCCAGAATCTTGCCGTCAAAGGTGACGATGGTGTCGGCCGCGACCGTTAGCTCATTGGGCTCGGCATGCTCGGCAGCAACGGCAGCCGCCTTGGCGCGTGCCAAGCGCTCGACAAGCGTGAGCGGGGCCTCGCCATCAAAGGGCGTTTCGTCGATATCCGCGGGAATCACGCGAATGTTGTAGCCTGCCTCGCGCATCAGCTCTATGCGGCGCGGCGATTGCGAAGCCAAAATCATAGTTGGATGCCCTCGGCGACCTTCTCGACGGCCTTGTCGCCGGCGAGCGTGCGCAGCAGCTCCAATGCAAAGGGGAGGGACTGTGCCATGCCGCTGGCAGTGATGATGTTGCCGTCTTGCGTGACCTTCTCGCCGGTATAGGCGCCTTCGGGGAAGCTTTTCTCAAAGCCAGGGAAGCACGTGGCATGGCGCCCCTCGAGCAGGTCGAGCTCGCCCAGGATAAACGGGGCGGCGCAGATGGCGGCGACGTGCTTGGTTGCGGCGAACTCGCAGACCACGTCGCAGACGCGCTGATCTGCGCGCAGGTTGGTGGCACCGGGCAGGCCGCCGGGCAGCACGACGCAGTCGTACTCGTCAAAGTTGATCTCATCAAAGAGCGCATCGCAGGTCACGGGGATCTGCAGCGAGCTTACGACCTCGCGCGTGGGCATGATCGAGACGAGCGTGGCACGCACGCCGCCGCGACGCATGACATCGACCATGGTCAAGCATTCAATAGTTTCAAAGCCATCGGCGGCGAGAACGGCAACGCTGGGCATGAGGGTTCCTTTCATAGGCGGCATACAATTAGCCGTCTTATACCCCGAAGACCTCCGCTTGCCACGCTCGATTTCCCAATGATTTTCTGAGCAATGATTAAGCGGCTAGTTGCGCCTAAGGTGGACGACGGTCTCGCAGTGGAAGGTTTGTGGGAACAGGTCGACTGGCGTGATCTTTACGGGGGAGAAGGTGCCTTCTTCGACAAAGCGTTTGAGATCGCGCGCCAGGGTGGCCGGGTCGCAGCTCACGTAGGCGACATCGCGGGCACTCGTGCTGGCGATAAGGCCGATCGCCTCGGGGGCGAGGCCTGCGCGCGGCGGGTCGACCACCAAGATGTCGGCATCCTGGTCGGGGAACTCGCGCACCGCGTCTCCGCCAATGACGTCGACGTTATCAAGCTTGTTGATTTCCAGGTTACGGCGTAGATCGCGCACGGCGGGGCCGTAGGCCTCGACGGCAGCGACAAAGTCGCAGCGGCGGGCGAGCGGCAGGGTAAAGGTGCCGGCACCGCAGTACAGGTCCACGGCAAGCTCGTCTTCCTGCGGGTCGAGCGCTTCCATGACAAGATCGATCAAAATCTCGGCACCCTTGGTGTTGACCTGGAAAAAAGACGGGGCAGACAAGCGCATCTGACCATCGGCGATATTCTCGGTCCATGAGCCCTCTCCGGCGAGCATTTCGACCTTGGAGACACGGCGGGCCTTCTTTTCGCCCT
Organism: uncultured Collinsella sp.; assembly: GCA_900545835.1. Lineage (GTDB taxonomy): Bacteria > Actinomycetota > Coriobacteriia > Coriobacteriales > Coriobacteriaceae > Collinsella. The sequence continues at coordinate 13,585 of URBB01000048.1, forward strand.
TGCTCATCACGCGCACGATGCTCGTGGGATGAGCGGCGTCCGCCAGCACGCGGGAGACCTGCGAGCGCGGAAAAGAGCCTGTGGGCGTCCAGAGTGCGACCTCGAGTGCCTTGGTGCGGCGCGATGCGCGAATGCCCACGCGTTCGAGCCCCAAGTCATGGCTGCCGCTTAGATAGTTGAGTGCGCCGACGACCGATTTGAGTGCCTTCGGGAAGCGCTTATCGAACAGCGGACACATATCGACGGTCACGATTTTGCTGGGGTCGACACCGTGCATGCCAAGGCGCACGCGACCGTTGACGACGGTCGGTTCGAGCTCGATTTTATTGCGGTAGCCCCAATCATCCTTGGTGTGGCGGATGGGTTGCACCAGTTCATCGACTTGATCGGGGCTGAACTTGCCGATACGCTCGAGCGTGGAGCGCAGATTTTGCTCCTTGGCGGCGAGCTGTGCCGTGCGTGAGAGATTGCCCCACGAGCAGCCGCCGCAGATGCCCACGAAGGGGCAGGGAGGCTGAATGCGATCGGGGCTTGGCTCCAGAATCTCGGTGGTGCGGGCGCGCATGAATGACTTGCCGTCCCTGTCTCTTATACACATCTCCGAGCCCACGAGA
>URBB01000049.1 GCA_900545835.1 uncultured Collinsella sp.
TGGCTCGGGACGCTCGCCCAGACCCTCACCGGCAGTGGTGATAAGGATGGCGCCGGCGCAGGCGATGACCGCGACGATGGCGATGGCGATCGAGAAGACGATGACCTTCTTTTGTGTCTGGCTGCGCTCTGCCGCCGCCTTGGCGCGCAGGCTGTTGGGGGCGACGCGCGCCGTGGTCGCGCGTCCCGCAACCTGGCGCATCTCCTGCGTGGTCGCGGCGCCACCTAGGTGCTCCTCGACATTGGGCTCAACGGGCTCATAGGCGCCGGCGGGGTAGTCGACGTCGGCGTGCGTGCCCTTGATTGCTTCGGCGCTGGCGGAGATAAAGTGGCGATAGACCTGCGAGGACACAACAGTGATGACTGAGCTCACAGCGGCACCAATCACCGAGCCGGCAATGCCGATCTTTGAAGCAAACGCCACGCTCGTGGCGGCAGCTGCGGCGCCGGCGATGATCTGGGGAATGGAAATGTCGTCGAACAGGCCCTTTTTGGGCGCGATGGCCATGGTCTGTCCAATGGAATGGTTCTCGTGTACGCCGTTGTTGAGCGATGCCGGCGTCATGACGCGCGTGCGCGGCGCGTCGGTGTACTTGGTTGTCATACGGGGTCCTCCCGGTGTAAATCTGCTTCGTTTCGTGTAGCCATCAGGGTACCCACCAGATGTGAATCGTACGTGACATTTAACAGATACCATCAACTCATCAATTGCTCACCAAGTTGGTGGGATGCGGTTCCACCCGGCGGTTGAACTACAATGGGGCTTGCTAATTGTGTTGAATAGCGTTTACGCACGGGAGCATTCTTATGAATCTTCACCTTTCTCAGTCTGATGGCTTTTTGCGTGTGGCGGCGGCCTCGCCGCGGATTCGCGTGGCCGATGTCGAGGGCAATGCCGAGGTTGCGCTGGCGGCTGTTCGCGATGCTGCCGGGCGTGGCGTTCGCGCGTTGGTGTTGCCCGAGCTTAATCTGACTGGCTATACCGCGGCCGATCTGTTCCATAACCGCACGCTGCTGCATGCCTGCGAGGCTGCTCTGGTGCATATCCTCGATGAAACCCGTGAGCTGCCGATCGTCTTTACCATCGGTCTTCCCGTTGCGGTTGCCGAGAATATCTACAACTGTGCCGCCGTGTGCTGCGCGGGCGAGCTTTTGGGCCTCACGGCCAAGAAGTATCTGCCCAACTATGGCGAGTTCTATGAGCGTCGCTGGTTTGCTCCGTCGCCTGCGGATCCCGTGTGGGTTGAATTTGCCGGTCAGGGTCCGGTTCCGCTGGGTTCGGGGCTTGTCTACCGCTGCTGTGATGAGGGTGCCGAGGATATGGTGCTGGGCGTTGAGGTCTGCGAGGACCTGTGGGTGCCGGCGCCCCCTTCGACCGAGATGGCGCTTGCCGGTGCGACGGTGATTCTCAACCCGTCGGCCTCGGACGAGATTATCGGTAAGGCAGATTACCGCCGCAGCCTAATCTCCAATCAGAGCGCGCGCCTGTACTGTGCCTATGCCTATGCAGACGCGAGCGAGGGCGAGTCCACGACCGACATGGTCTTTGCGGGCGAGAACCTTATCTACGAAAACGGATCCAAGCTCGCCGCCACTAAACTGCTTACCTGCGATATGGCGGTGGCCGATGTCGATCTTGACCGGTTGGTTGCCGAGCGCCGTCGCTCGACGACATGGACGCGCTCGGACGATGCGCCGGAGGCCGTGACCGTCGAGTTCTCGTTTGAGGGCGTGCTGGCCGAAGAACCTGTCCTGCGCGATGCCTGCGATATCGACCGCGTTTTCCCGCGCGCGCCCTTTGTGCCGGCCGACCATGGCGACTTGGCCGAGCGCTGCGAGACGATCCTCGATCTGCAGACTGCGGGCCTCAAGACCCGCCTTGCCCACACGGGTACCAAGGCGGCCGTCATCGGCCTTTCGGGCGGCCTCGATTCCACGCTGGCGCTCCTCGTGACCGTGCGTGCGTTCGACGCCTTGGGCCTGCCGCGCACCGGTATCACGGCCGTGTCCATGCCCGGCTTTGGCACGACGCACCGCACCAAGTCCAATGCCGAGTCGCTCGCTCGCGACCTAGGCGTGAGCTTTCGCGAGGTCTCGATCCATGCTGCCGTGGAGCAGCACTTTAAGGATATCGAGCATGATCCGACCGTGCAGGACGTGACCTACGAGAACAGCCAGGCGCGCGAGCGTACGCAGATTCTGATGGATTTGGCCAACCAGGCTGGCGGTTTTGTCATTGGCACGGGCGACCTGTCGGAGCTGGCGCTCGGCTGGGCTACCTATAACGGCGACCACATGAGCATGTACGCCGTCAACGCGAGCGTGCCCAAGACGCTTGTGCGCCATCTGGTGCGCTATGCCGCCGATGTCTTTGGCGGGCGCATTGCCGAGGTCTTGCTCGATATCCTCGATACGCCGGTGTCCCCCGAGCTTCTGCCGCCCACGGGCGACGGCGAGATTGCACAGAAGACCGAGGATTTGGTGGGCCCGTACGAGCTGCACGACTACTTCCTCTACTATCTGCTGCGTTTTGGCTTTGAGCCGGGCAAGATCTACCGCATGGCGCTCAAGAGCTTCGAGGGCGTCTACGACGCTGAGACCGTCCACACGTGGCTACGTACGTTCTACCGTCGCTTCTTTGCCCAGCAGTTTAAGCGCAGCTGCCTGCCCGATGGTCCCAAGGTGGGCTCGGTGACACTCAGCCCGCGCGGTGATTGGCGTATGCCGAGTGACGCCAGCTCGCATCTGTGGCTTGCGCAGATCGACGCGCTCGATGCAGTTGACTAAGGTTGGCTAAATTGAACCAATACGGGGGTTGCAAGCGTTACACTTTTGCAATCTGATGGCCCGTATCGCGCGGCGCTCTTGTCGGAGCGCCGCGTTTTTTATATCGAAAGGTGGCACCATGCAGGCATCGCAGCGTCTCGACCGCTTTGGCGCGGAGGTCTTCGCCTCGCTCAACAACAAGCTTCTCGCGCTGAAGGCTCAGGGCAAGACCATTTACAACATGAGCGTGGGCACGCCCGACTTTAAGCCGTATGACCATGTGGTCGAGGCGCTCACGCAGGCAGCCCAAGATCCCGAGATGTGGAAGTATGCCCTGCGCGACCTGCCCGAACTCAAGCAGGCCGTGTGCGATTACTATGAGCGTCGCTTTGGCGTTTCGGGCATTACGCCGTCTATGGTGCAGTCGTGCAACGGCACGCAGGAGGGCGTGGGCCATTTGGGCCTGGCCCTGCTCGATCCGGGTGACACCATTCTGGTTCCCGATCCGTGCTACCCGGTCTTTGAGGCGGGTGCGAAGATCGCCGATGCCAAGCTCGAGTACTATCCGCTGGTTGCCGAGCATAATTACCTGCCCTATGTGGCGGGTATCGATCCCGAGGTGGCCGATCGTGCCAAGTATATGATCGTGTCGCTGCCCGCGAACCCGGTCGGCTCGGTGGGTACGCCCGAGGTCTACGAGGAGATTATCGCTTTCGCCCGCGAGCACGACCTGCTCATCGTCCATGACAACGCATACTCCGACATCGTGTTCGACGGCGAGCCGGGCGGCAGCTTCTTGCAGTATCCCGGCGCGCTCGAGGTGGGCGTTGAGTTCTTCTCGCTTTCCAAGTCGTTTAACGTCACCGGTGCCCGCATCGGCTTTTTGGTCGGTCGCGAGGATGTAGTCTCGGCCTTTGCCAAGCTGCGCGGCCAGATCGACTTCGGTATGTTCTTCCCGATCCAGAAGGCCGCCATCGCCTGCCTGAACGGTCCGCGCGATGAGGTCGAGGCGCAGCGTCTGAAGTACCAGGAGCGCCGCGATGCCCTGTGCGACGGTCTTGAGGGCCTGGGCTGGGAGCGTCCCAACGCGCATGGCTCTATGTTTGTGTGGGCCAAGCTTCCCGGTGGTCGCACCGATTCCATGGCGTTTTGCGAGGAGCTCATGGAGAAGGCCGGCGTTGTGGTGACGCCGGGCGCGAGTTTTGGTCCTTCGGGCGAGGGGCACGTGCGCATGGCGCTGGTCCTGCCGCCCGATCAGATCGCTTTGGCTGTCGAGGCCATTCGCGAGGCGGGCCTGTATTAGAAACCTGTTTCGGCCCGTCAATAGCTCGAAACCGATTTCGTGCAGTTATTTTACGAATTCTGCAAACAATTTCGGTAAACGGTCGATTTTTGGCTGCGAATAGGGGCATAATCAAAGTCCCGATTGGATGTATTGGGATTACGGCAAGCCGCTCGGGTCGTTCCCGGGCGGCTTGTTTGTGGAGAGAGATGGGAGTTTCTAATGGTTAACGAGAAGAAGGTCGCTATTGTCGGCTGCGGTTTCGTCGGTTCGTCTTCGGCGTTCGCTCTGATGCAGAGTGGTCTGTTCTCCGAGATGGTCCTCATCGACGTGGACAAGAACCGTGCCGAGGGTGAGGCCCTGGATATCGCGCACGGCATGACGTTTGCCGAGCCGATGAAGATCTACGCCGGCGATTATTCCGATGTCGCCGACGCCGCCATGATCGTCGTCACTGCTGGCGCTGCCCAGAAGCCCGGTGAGACCCGCCTGGACCTGGTCAACAAGAACGTCAGCATCTTCAAGTCCATTATTCCCGAGATTAAGAAGTCCGGCTTCGACGGCATTCTGCTAATCGTCTCCAACCCGGTTGATGTTCTGACCTATGCTGCCATCAAGATGTCCGGCCTGCCCGAGGGCCATGTCATCGGCTCCGGTACCGTGCTCGACACCGGCCGTCTGCAGCAGATGCTTGGTGCCCACGTCGAGGTTGACCCGCGCGATGTCCAGGCCTATGTCATGGGCGAGCACGGCGACTCCGAGTTTGTCGCTTGGTCCAGCGCTCAGGTTGCCGGCGTTCCGCTGAACACTTTCTGTGAGCTTCACGGCCACTTGGAGCATGAGGCTGCCGAGAAGCGCATCGCCGAGGACGTCAAGAACTCCGCCTACACCATCATCGAGAAGAAGCACGCCACCTACTATGGCGTCGCCATGGCCGTCAAGCGCATCTGCACCGCCGTCATGCGCGATGAGCAGACCGTTCTGCCTGTCTCTTCGCTCATGGTGGGCGAGTATGGCCTGTCCGATCTTGCCATCTCCATGCCGACCGTCGTTGGCCGCGACGGCGTTGTCTGCCGCGTCCCCGTGCCGCTGAACGACGACGAGCAGCATGAGCTCACCGTCTCCGCCAAGGCCCTCAAGGACATCATCGACAGCGTCGATTTCTCCTGCTAAATCAAGCTCGCTAGAGCGAAAAGCTACAATGAAGGCGTCCGGGCCCACACGGTCCGGGCGCCTTTTTGGTGCAAAGTAACCTGACCCCAATGCACCATCCCAATGCACCATAGTTGATGGGAGGGCCATGTCGGATTCGCCTAATTTTTTGACCTATGCCCAGACGGCGTTTGATCCGTTTGAGGAGCGGCCGTTCTGCGCGGTGGATAGCCTCGTCTTTGCGTGGTTGTCCTATTTGCGTTTGCCGGGTGATATGGCGGAGCTGACGAACTGGCAGGGCCTAGACGTACGCGAGCTGCTGCGTGCCGAGTGCTACCGGGACATGATTGACGACTTGTGGGACCCGGAGGGGAGCAGGGCCTTGTTGGAGGCCGTGGCAGCAAGTCCTCGCTACCGTGGCGTGCACGTTTGCGGCTATCGTGCTGTGAGCGATATGGTGGCGACGGAGCAGTTTGCAGCCATGGCGTTCCGGTTTCCGGCGGGGTTTAGTTATCTTTCCTTCCGGGGGACCGATAGTACGATTGTGGGCTGGAAAGAAGACTTTAACATGGCGTTCCGGTGTCCTGTGCCGGCCCAGGAATCCGCGGCACGTTATGTGGACGAGGCGGCGGATGCGATTGGCGGGCCGCTTTTGTGCGGGGGTCATTCCAAGGGTGGAAACCTTGCGGTGTACGGTGCAGCGATGTGCTCCGATGTTGCCCGTGAACGAATCGAACGGGCGTATTCCCATGATGGCCCGGGCTTCGTCGAGGAGTTTCTGAACGGTGACGCCTTTGCCGATCTTTCCGGTCGAATCGACAAGACGCTACCTCGGTCGTCGATCTTTGGCATGATGTTCGAGACACAGGAGGACTATGCCATCGTTGAGAGCACCGAGTTCAGCCTGCTGCAGCACAATCCCTTTAGCTGGGTGGTTGATGGTCACGACTTCGTGTACTGTGAGCGCCTGTCTGCCGGTGCTCGATACGTTGATGGTTCCATTCGTGAGATGCTGCTTGCAGTGTCGCCTAGCGAACGCGAGCGTTTTGTAGATGCGTTGTTCTCCGTGTTTGAGGCTACGGGTGCTGAGCGGTTTGCGGATATCGCTGGGAATCTGCGCGAGAGCCTGCCCGTGATGCTCCAGGCTGCGCAAGGCTTTGACAAGGATACGCGACGCTTTGTCTCGCAGACCATCGTGGCAATCCTTAAATGCGCACTGTTGCCCAAACGACCCCAGATCGACGTGCCCGCTGCCGGCAAGAGTTTGGCAGAACAGCTCGAGGCTTGGCAGTCCGAGCTCCTGCGCTAACCATTGGTGCAAGCAACCTGTCCCCGATGCACCAATCTTCGAAGCGCCTGGGGCGGGCTCGACCGCTATACTGATTCGTGCCGAAATCAATCTAGAACGGAATGCCGTATATGAAAATCAATCACGCGATTCTGCATATCCTGGACTTTGACTCTGCCGTCAACGTCATGAGCCAGCGCGAGCTCGATATCGAGAGCCGTACCGTGCGTAATTTCGTAACCACGCACCTGCGGCGCGCTCGTACCTCGGCTGATAACAAGCGTGCCACGTTTGCCGAGAACTCCGCATTCGGCGGCGAGCTCAAGGGCTATTTCTTTGGTGAGCGTGAGTTCGTGGATCTGTCTCAGCAGATTGCGGAGTTCATCTCTTCCGAACTTACCAAGGCCGAGAAAGCCGAGTCCACTGACGTGCTTGTGGCGGACTTTGATGACGATGAGGATGCCCGCTGGTTTGCCGTGATGCTGCTGGGCTCCAAGCAGGCTTTTATGCACGAGGTGGGTCGCGAAGAGGGCGAGGTGCGCAACGACATTGCGCGCCACTACGCCATTCTGCCGAATCCCTCGCAAAAGGTGCCGAGCTATGCAATCGTGCGTGCAAGCACCATGGAGATCGGCTATGTGGATAAGAAGCGCAAGATTGCCGGCGAGGATCGCATGCTCATTCCCGACGGCCTGCTGCAGTGCGACACGGGGGTATCGGGCAAGGAGGTCATCGACACCGTGACGCGTGTGGTCGAGGAAGTCGCCGAGGAGCACGGTGCCAACACGGCTGTAGCACTCGCCAAGGTTAAAGCTGCTGTTGCCGAGAAAGTTGAGGATGACGAGGAACTGCCCCCTTGGGATATCGTCGATGAGGTCTTTGAGGACGAGCCGGTTATCAAGGAGAGCGTGCGCGCGGCACTGACTGAGGAGAAGGTGCCTGAGCGTGTGCCCGTGGAGCGCAAGCAGGTCGAACGCGCGGCGGTGCGCAACCACAAGATCCGTACCGACACGGGCATCGAGATCAGCTTCCCGGCCGAGATGGGTTCGAACTCTGAGTACATCGAGTTTGTCAACGAGCCCAACGGCCTCATCTCCATCGAGCTCAAGAACATCGGAAGTATTGAGAATCGATAAACTGCTCTTGGACGTTGCAAAAAACAAAGGCCGAAGCCTTTTGGGACTTCGGCCTTTTTTGTTTTCGGCTTGGTTGCTGACATTGCGCCGCAGGTTGAGCTCACGTCAGCGAAAACGCCCCTAAGCGAGCAAGGTGACGTGAAAGAGGAGGGAAGCGTACTTTGGTACGCGACCGACGATTGAACGTCAGATTGCCGCTTAGGGGCGTTTGCAGCGTCGAGCCGTTACGCGGTTTGGCAAAACCGCGTAACTTCTACAGCTGGCGCAGGCCCTCTTCCAGGCCGGTCTTGCTGTCGGTCTTCTCGTCGCGCATCTTGATGGCGCGGGCGGGGACACCGGCCACGACGGCGCCGGCGGGGACGTCCTCGACGCACACGGCGCCGGCGGCAACAACAGCGCCCTTGCCCACGCGTACGCCCTCCAGGACCACGGCGTTGGCGCCGATCATGACGTCGTCTTCGATGATGACGGGCGTGGCGCTTGCGGGCTCAACGACGCCTGCCAACACGGTTCCAGCGCCGATGTGGCAGTTCTTGCCCACGGTGGCGCGACCGCCCAGCACGGCGCCCATATCGATCATGGAACCCTCGCCGATAACGGAGCCGATGTTGATGATGGCGCCCATCATGATGACGGCACGGTCGCCGATCTCGACGCGGTCGCGGATGATCGCGCCCGGCTCGATGCGGGCGTTGATGCCCTTAAGGTCGAGCATGGGCACGGCGGAGTTGCGGCAATCGTTTTCAACGTCGTAGTAATCGATGGAATCGGCGTTGGCGTCCAGGATGGCCTTAAGCTCATCCCAGTCGCCAAAGACGGTCTTGCCGCGACGGCCGCCGTAGACATGTGCGTCGCCCCAGGCAACCTTCATGCCGGGCTTCTCGCGCACGTACAGCTTGACAGGCGTCTTTTTGGGCGCGGTGGCGATGTAGTTGATAATCTCTTGTGCATCCATCTCGGCTGCGTTGCTCATTTGCTATCTCTCCTTTGGGTGGATTCGGTTGATACCTGGTTAGGCAAACATGACCTGGTTGAACGTATAGAAGCCGGGTTCGCGGGCGACGAGCTTCTGGGCGGCGGCCAGGGCGCCGTTGACGAAGATCTGGCGGCTCGTGGCACGGTGCGTGAGCGCGATCTCCTCGTCTTGGCCAAAGAAGCTCACCTCGTGCACGCCGGCGACGGTGCCGCCGCGCAGCGAGTGCATACCGATTTCCTTGGGGTCGCGCGCGCCGCACATGCCCTCGCGTCCGTAGACGGGGTGGTAGCCTGCCTCGGGTTCGGCCTCGACTACGGCGTCGAGCAACAGCTTGGCGGTGCCGCTGGGGGCGTCGACCTTTTGGTTGTGGTGAGTCTCGACAATCTCGCAGTCAAAGCCGGGCAGCTCACGCGTGGCCTGGGCCACTAGATGACGCAGGGCTGCGATGCCGATGGAGTAATTGCCCGAGTGCATAACGCGGGTGTTCTGGCCCAGCTCACGCAGGCGGTCCATCTGCTCGGGCGTATAGCCCGTGGTGCCCGAGACCAACGCGGCGCCCGTGCGCTCGACATAGGCGACGACGGCATCGAAGGTCACGACGTTCGAGAAGTCGATGATAACGTCGGCCGCCGGGGCGCTCTCGAGCTCGGACAGATCAAAACCGATCTGGGCGACGATATCAAAAAAGGGCTGCCCGTCGGCGTCGACAACGCCCTCGGCGGTGGTGCGGATGAGCGAGCCCATGCGGCCCGTTCCCATAATGACGGTCTTAATCAAGCAGACCAGCTCCCTTCAGAGCATCGGTAAGTGCGGCTCGCGTGTCATCTGCCATGGGGCACAGCGGCATACGGTAGTTTGCCTCAATCATGCCCATCTGGGCGAGCGCTTCCTTGACGGGGATGGGGTTGACCTCGCTAAAGAGGGCATTGATGAGCGGCTGGCCGGCAATCTGGATATCGCGGGCGCGTGCCACGTCACCGTCCAGATAGGCGCGGCACATGTCGTGCACGAGCTGCGGCTGCACGTCTGCCCACACGCTGATGGTGCCCGAGGCGCCCAGGCTCATGAGCGGTACGGTAAGCGCGTCCTCGCCCGAGTACATGCGGAAGTCGTCTGACAGCAGGTGGGCGATCTTGGCCGCGTAGGCGACGTTGCCCGAGGCCTCCTTAATACCCATGATGTTGGGGTGCGCGGCCAGGCGTTCTACGTTGCGCTCGCTGATGCCGCAGCCACAGCGGCCGGGGATGTTGTACAGGATGCAGGGGATGTCCACGGCATCGGCGACAGTCTTAAAGTGCTGATAGATACCCTCTTCGTTGGACTTGTTGTAGTAGGGGGTAATGAGCAGCAGGCCGTCGGCTCCCAAGCCCTGGTAAGTAAGCGACTTGGTGAGCATGGTCTGCGTGGAGTTGGAGCCCGAGCCGGCAATGACGGGGACGCGTCCTGCAACATTCTTGACCACGGCGGCGACGACGGAGTTATCCTCGTCGTCGGTCATCGTGGCGCTCTCGCCGGTGGTGCCCAGGGTGAGGATGGCGTCGGTGCCGTTTTGCAGGTGGAAATCGATAAGGCGCTCGAGTGCGTCAAAGTCGACACTGCCATCCTTTTTAAACGGCGTGACAAGGGCGACGATTGAGCCCTCGAGATTGCGGATATCCATGTTCTTCTCCTTCGCTTCCGCGATCTGGACGCGTTTGTTCCATTGGGCGGCGACTGCCAGGCGCTCGTCTTGGGCGCGACGGCGGGCACTTTCGGCGCGCGACTTGGCCAGCAGCTCTCGGCCGCTCGGCAGCACGTCGAGCGTGGCAAAGTAATCGCCCGGGCGCTCGGCGCGGCGGATGAGGTCGGCCGAGCCATCGGGGCGCAACAGGACCTCGGCGGAGCGCAGGCGTCCATTGTAGTTGTAGCCCATGGAGTAGCCATGCGCGCCGGTATCGTGGATCACAAGCAGGTCGCCCATGTCGATATGCGGCAGCTCGCGATCGATGGCGAACTTGTCGTTGTTCTCGCACAGATTGCCCGTGATGTCATAGGTGTCCGTGACGGGCGCTGTGGTCTTGTCGTCGCCACCCGGCTGGCCCATCACCGTAATGTGGTGGTAAGCGCCATACATGGCAGGACGAATCAGATCGACGGCGCTTGCGTCCACGCCGATATAGTCCTTGTAAATCTGCTTCTCGTGGATGGCCTTGGTGACCAGGCAGCCGTAGGGCCCCATCATAAAGCGGCCCATCTCGGTACAAATGGCCACATCGCCCATGCCGGCAGGAACCAGGATCTCGTCGTGGGCCGCGTGCACCCCCTCGCCGATGGCGTGGATGTCGTTGGCCTGCTGCTCGGGCAGGTAGGGGATGCCGACGCCGCCGGACAGGTTGATAAAGGCGACATGTGCGCCGGTCTCGCGCTCCAGGCGCACGGCAAGTTTAAAGAGGATGCGTGCGAGCTTGGGATAGTAGTCGTTAGTGACGGTGTTACTGGCAAGGAAGGCATGGATGCCAAAATTCTCGGCGCCCTTGGCCTTGAGCATGCGGAAGGCCTCAAAGAGCTGCTCGGTGGTCATGCCATATTTGGAGTCGCCCGGGTTGTCCATGATGCCGTTGGAGAGCTGGAACAGACCGCCTGGATTAAAGCGGCAGCTGACCGTCTTGGGGATGGGCCCCGCAACGCGCTCAAAGAACTCGATGTGGCTGATGTCGTCAAAGTTGACGATGGCACCCAGCTTGTCGGCGAGCTCAAAGTCGGCAGCCGGCGTGTCGTTGGACGAGAACATGATGTCGTGTCCCGTGATACCCAGTGAGCGGGCGATCATGAGCTCGGTATAGCTCGAGCAATCGCAGCCGCAGCCGTATTCGTTGAGAATGGAGATGAGCGCCGGGTTGGGGTTGGCCTTGACGGCAAAGTATTCCTTAAAGCCCGGGTTCCATGCAAAGGCGTCGCGCACTTCTTGCATGTTGCGGCAGATGCCTGCCTCGTCGTATAGATGAAACGGCGTGGGGAACTGCTCGACGATATGCTCGAGTGTCTCCTTGTCCACAAACGGCTGCTTGGCCGCATATGCCTCGTTGGGGGTCAATGCCATGTCCCGTAAACCTCGCTATCCAGACGGCGCCATCTGCGCATCGAATCCGCATAGTGTGGACCCAATGTCCGGATAGCGCTCCCGCATTGCTGCAGACAGTCCTGTGGGTGTTTCCCACAGGCCCACCAGGTTGTTCGTGCCCGAAAAACCCAGTTCGGCGGGTTTCGCCTCCCCACGGGGTCAAAGCCTGCCGGCTCGCCCGCGGTTCTTCGTGCCCGCGCCTCTATCAAGTGGTAAAGACCCTATCACGTTGCACTTTACCAAACAAGAGTATTTGTATATAACGTTTAAAAAATGCAGCAATATGCTGGAAACATGTGTGCCACAATCCTGTATCACAATAAGTTGCAACAGATGTGCCTTACGAAGGGATTCTCTATGACCGAGCTCCAAGAACTCCGTCGCTATCGCCGCGATCTCCATCGCATTCCGGAGCTCGATTTCGATCTTCCGCAAACCATTGTCTATATCGAGGGCGTGTTGGCACCGCTCGCTTGCGAGGTGACCCATCCGTGCCCCAGCTGCGTCTGCGCTTTCTTCGACGCCGGCGTTGGTGCCGCGCATGCCACAGCGATTCGCGCCGATATGGATGCGCTGCCCATCGCGGAGGCGACGGGAGCGGCCTTTGCCTCGACCCATCCCGGCAAGATGCACGCTTGCGGACATGATGGACACATGGCCATGGCACTTGCCGCCGCGACGTATGTCGACCGTACGATTCGCGAGCAGCCGGGCGTCATTAGGCGCAACGTTCTCTTTGTGTTCCAGCCGGCCGAGGAAACGACCGGTGGTGCCAAGACGGTATGTGAGAGCGGTGTGTTCGAATGCTACGGGGTCGACCGCATTTTTGGCTTCCATGTGTGGCCCGATCTGCCCGCCGGCACGTTGGCGAGCTGTTCCGGCCCGCTGCTGGCGCGTTCGAGTGAGACACACATTCATATTCACGGGACGAGCATCCATATCGCTAAGACCTATGGCGTTCCGGTCGAGGAGTCGCACGATGCGGCGCTGGCGGCTGCCAAGTTCTTGGTTGCCGAGCGCGAACTGATGGACGAGCTGGGCACCGACGAGCCCTGTATCGGCAAGTTTGGTCTGCTGCAGGCCGGTACCGTCTGCAATGCGGTGGCGGGGGAGGCCCATGTTGCCGGCAGCCTGCGTGTGTTTACGGACGACATGTTCGACCGGGCGCGCGAAGGCGTGCGCCGCGTGCTGGACGATGCCTGTGCCGCAACAGGCTGTACGTACGATCTCGACTTTGCCGAGGGCTATCCGCCAGTCGATAACGACCCCGAGTTGTTTGCCCACATTGCGCCTGCCTTGCCCGAGCTGCAACTTGTGGACGAGCCGCTGCTGATCGCCGAGGATTTCGCGTTCTATCAACGCCATCTGCCGGGCGTGTTTTTCCTGCTGGGCACGGGTATGCCAGAGGACCAAGACAACCCGAGTGATTCGGATGGCTGTCCCGCCTATGCCACAAGCGCTCTGCATACCGATAGCATGCTCTTCGACGAGGAAATTCTGCTCAAAGGCCTCGATGTCTACAAACGATTGCTTTTGCTTGACTAAGGCGCAAAGGACTATTTGTTCTAGAAAACACGAACAAACGTACGATATAATAGAGATGTAAGTCTATAGAAACGTTTGACGTTACTAACGTAAGGCGATACTATGATTGCATCGTATAAAGATGAGGATACCGAGCGCTTTGCCATGGGTGTGCGGGTCAGGAGGTTCGTGCCCTTTGAGCGTGTTGCGTTGAGGAAGATTCGCCAACTGCAGGTTTGTGCTTCGCTTGATGATCTTCGCGTTCCACCGGGCAACCGCCTGGAAGCTTTGAAGGGCGATCGTGCCGGTCAATATAGCATCCGTGTTAACGAGCGCTATCGGGTCTGTTTTGAGTGGAGACAGGAGATGGCTTGGAATGTCGAAATCGTCGATTATCACAAGTGATGAGACTTCGGCCGATTTGCTGTCGCCGGTGACTCCTGGTGAGCTTCTCAAAGAGGAGTTTCTTGTTCCCATGGGCATTTCTCAATATCGCCTTGCGAAAGAGACTGGGATTCCGGCTCAGCGTATCGGGCAGATTGTCTTGGGAAAACGTCGCGTGACGGCCGACACCGACCTCCGTCTTTGCCGTTATTTTGGCCTGACGGATGGTTATTGGCTGCGCGCTCAGGTGGCGTTTGACCTTGAGGCCGAGAAAAGACGGATCGAACCGGAACTCGACAAGATCGTTCCTGTTCAGCAGGCTATCGCACTGTAGTGCTCAAGGATGAT
>URBB01000050.1 GCA_900545835.1 uncultured Collinsella sp.
CTCTCCGTCGTCGGCAGCGTCAGATGTGTATAAGAGACAGACCGTGAGCATGGCGTCGAACGTCGTCGGCAGCAGCGCGCACTCGGTGCGGCCGCACCACTGGTTGGCGCACCAGCTAACAACCGAGCAGGTTGCGGCATCGCCAACGGCGACAACCAGATCGTCGCAGGTAATGCCGTTGGCAGACAAGGCGCCAAAGATAGCATCGGCATCGGCCAACGTGGCACCAGCAGGCGAAACCTCGAGGACTAGCGGCGACACGGCAAAACCGGCGTCGACCAGCGCATGCTCGACGACCTCACCAAAACGCTCGGATGTGGCGTCGTTCCAAACCACCATCGCGCGCTTAGGCTTGCCCACAGCCGAGGCAAACATACGCGACAGCTCATCGAACGCGCCCAATCCGACACGGACATCGACGCTGCGGTTTTGGAAATTGATCAGTTGGCGGCGAATCATAGCAGTCCACGCTCCAAAAGCATCTCGGCACAAAGGTAGGAAACGTCCTCGAAGGACTTGTTGCGAATATCAAGGGTAATATCGGCGGCCTGGCGATACAGCGGACGGCGATGCTCAAACAAGCGCGCGGCATGCTCGGGCGAGCGGAAATCGGGGCGCGTGTCGGACCGACGAATCTGGCGAATCGAATCCTCAAAGTCGCCCTCGAGGTACACGCACGTACCCATTTCGTGCATCAGCTCAATATTCACCGGCGTCTCGACGATACCGCCACCGCACGAAACCAACAGACTGCGCTCGCTTTGGAGCGAACGGAGCGCCGAGGTCTCGAGCTCGCGAAAACGATCCTCACCCTCGGTCTCAAAAATCTCGGTTACCGACTTGCCGCAACGGCGGACGACTAGGCGGTCGGTATCGATAAAACGCCGCTTGAACATAGTGCCGACGTTGCGCGCGAGCGTCGATTTGCCCGCGCCCAAAAAGCCGATAAAGAAGATATGGTCGCAGCCGTGTTTGGTGTGCTGGGACATGACGAGACCTATTCCTCGCAGGGAAGGTCGCGCAGGGCCCGGCGCTCAAAGATACGGAAGATCTGCGTATACCACAGGTCCTGCGTGGCCTGCGGCTTTACCAGGATGGTATCGACGCCGGCGAAGTTGCCGCTCCACACGTCCGTGTAGAGCTGATCACCGATCAGCACCGCCTCGTCGGCCGTGGCGCCGAGGCGCTTAAGACCCGCCTTGAGGGCAAACGGCGCCGGCTTCATGGCATGGCTGATGGCCTCGAGTCCCAGCTCGCGTGCTGATGCCATGACCTGGTCGCGATGCCAGTTGTTGGACACCATGCACAGCTTAAAGCCTTTGGCGCGGGCGGTATCGAGCCAAGCGGAAACCGCGGCGGGAACCTGCTCGGTGTCGCGCGGCACCAGGGTGTTATCGCGATCGAGCAGAATGGCGCGTTTGCCGTCGGCCCAAAGGGTATCAAGGTCGATGCGATCGACCGAGGCAACGTAACGTTTGGGGCTAAAAATCCTCATGCTAATTCCAAGACTGTTGATGCTCTTCGTAGGTTTGCGAGAAGTACTCCTCGTCCTGCGTAATGTAGAAATACAGGTCATCGGAGTCGGTCGGCTCAAGCGTGGCCTTGAGTGCCTCGAGCGACGGAGAGCAGATGGGCGTGGGTGGCAGACCCTCATGCTTATAGGTGTTATACGGACTATCGCTCTGTAGGTCGTCGGCGGTAACCTCACCGCCAGTGACATACATCATGGTCGCATCGCTGTTGAGATAACGCAGACCATCGAGCTTGCCGGCCAAGCGGTTGTAGAACACCGATGCCACATGCGCGCGCTGATCGGCGTTGAGGCCCTCGCGCTCGACGATGGAGGCAAGGTTGACGATGTCGTAGTCTGACATCTCCACACCGTAGCGTTCCTTGATCTTGGCCTCGCAGCCGGCAAAGTCGAGCGACTTGTACTCGGCCTTAAACTGGTCGAGCATGGCGCGGATCACTTCATCGGCCGTGGGTGAATCGCCCAACGAATACGTCTTGGGGAACAGGAAGCCCTCAAGCGAATCGTTCGCGGCATCTTTCAGGAAGCCATAGTCATTTACGTAGTAGGATGCCTTGGCCTGGTTAAGGAAGTCTTCCTTGGAAATGCTGTCATAAGCCTGTGCCACGCGGTCGGCTACCTGGTCTACCGTCAGGCCCTCTGGGATCGTAAGCGTATTGGATCCGGCATTGGGACCCTCCATGAGCTGCTGGACAACCTTCGTCGCATCCATGAGCGTTGTAAACGAGTAGGTGCCGGGCTTGAGCGACATATCGGCGTTGAGCTTTTTCACCGCCGCATAATAATCCTTGGGATTTTCGACGATATGGTTCTCGGAGAGAATCGAGGCGATCGTGTCGCCCGAAGCACCGTCGGGAATCGTAATGGTGACCTGCTGACCAGCCGTGACGTTCGCATCCCCACCGGTAAAGAAACCCTTGACGGCAGGCACGACAAAGAAGACGATCGCGACAAGTGCGAGCACCGCCACCGCAGCGCCGATAATCATGGGCACCGGGGAGCTTTTCTTTTGCGTGCCACGGCGAGCATGCGTGTTGTAGCTCGAACGCGTCGCGGGAGCCACGCCGTGCGAGCCATGAGCGCGATGCACGTGAGGCTGCGATTGAGGGACCTGTGCGCGTTGCGTAGGAGCCTGCTGCTTAAAACGAGTGCCGCCACTGGGCTGCGCCGTGCGAGCAGTTGGCTGCTGATTCGTTCGCTGGGCGGGGCGGGCCGCATGCGAGGAGGGCTGCGCCGGACGTGCAACAGGCTGAGCCGGACGCGGCGTCGGCTGCACCGGACGCTGGCCTGCCTGGACAGGACGCGGCGCGGGCTGACCCTGGCGATTCGGCTGGCGCGGGTCGGAAGCGCTAGGCATGCTGAACCTCCTCGTTTTTACGATCGAGCCACGTCTGTAAAAACAGGCTGGCGGCGATCATGTCAATCTTGCCCCTCATCTGCTTTTCGTTAAGTCCCTGCTCGCGCAAGATGCGCTTGGCCTCTTGCGAGGACAGACGCTCGTCCTCAAACTCCAGCGGAAGATCGAGCTCGTCGGCAATCTTTTGCGCCACGGCGGCGACGCGCTCGGCCTGGGGGCCGGGCTCACCGGCCATGGTCAGGGGGCGCCCGCTTACCAGGATATCGGGCTCATAGTCCTCGACCAGGTAGCGAAACGTCTTTGCCATGCCAGTGACCTCGGCAGCCGGGAGCACCTTGACGGGCATCGCCATCTTGCCATCTCGGCTCGAGACGGCGATGCCAATCCTGGTCTCCCCTATGTCCAGCGCAAGTGCAACCACAGTGACTTCTTAGGTTCTTAGGCGCCGAGCGCGGTCTTGGCGGCCGCGAGGGCATCGGCGATACCGTCGGCATTCTTGCCACCGGCCTGGGCCATGTTGGGACGACCGCCACCGCGACCGTCGACTAGGCCCGCTATCTGCTTGATCACGTTACCGGCGTGGAAGCCAGCCTTGACAGCGTCATCGGAGGCGGCGGCGAGCAGGGCCGGCGTGCCCTTCTCGGTCACGCTGGCGACCACGCAGGCAACGGGGCCGGCGACCTTCTGGTGCACGGTATCCCAAACGTTGCGCAGGTCGGCTGCCTCAAGGCCCTGGAGCTCAGCAACAACGAGCTTGTAGCCGTTAACCTCAACGGCACCCTCGATGGCGCTGGAGATGGCATCGGAGGAGCCACCGGTGAGCGCCTTCTTGAGCTTGTTGGACGTCTCGCGCAGCTCGGCCTGCAGGTTCTCCACGCGGGCGGGAACCTCGTCGACGCGGCACTTGAGCGCAGCGGCGGCGGCGTCAACGAGCGCGAGACGGTCAGCCATGTAATCGAGCGCGCCCTTGGAGGTCACGGCCTCGATACGGCGGACGTTGGAGCCCGTAGAGGACTCGGAAATGATCTTGAACAGGCCAATCTCGGCAGTGTTGGCGGCATGCGTACCACCGCAGAGCTCGCGAGAGAACGGCTGGTCCTCGGCGCCCACGGAGACGACGCGGACAACGTCGCCGTACTTCTCGCCAAAGAGGGCGACAGCGCCGGCGGCCTTGGCCTCGTCGATACCCATGACGCGGGTCACGACCGGCTTGGAAGCGAAGATCTGCTGGTTGACCAGATCCTCGACAGCCTTGAGCTGCTCGGAAGACAGGGCCTCGAAGTGCGTGAAGTCAAAGCGCAGGTGCTCGGGCGTCACCAGCGAGCCGGCCTGGGAGACATGCTCGCCCAGGACCTGCTTAAGGGCAGCATCGAGCAGGTGCGTGGCGGTGTGGTTGCGACGCAGGAAGCCACGGCGCTCGGCGTCGAGCGCGGCGGTCACGGTAGCACCGACGGCCAGCGTGCCCTCGGCGACGTGCGCGACGTGGGCATACAGGCCGTTGTGGTTCTTGGTGTCGGCAACGGTCAGCGCAACGCCCTCGGCAGAAAGCTCGCCGGCGTCGCCCTGCTGGCCACCCATCTCGGCATAGAACGGGGTGCGATCGAGCACGACCTCGACGTCCTCACCGGCGGAAGCGGACTCGACGGACTCGCCGTTGCGCACGATGGCGACAACCTTGGCGCCCTCGATCACATCATTGTCATAGCCGTCGAACTCGGTCGCGGCGACCTTGTCGGAAAGCTCGACCCACACGTCGTTGAAGCTGCCCCAAGCATCGCCCTTGGCGTTGGCGCGGGCGCGGGCCTTCTGATCCTCCATGCAGGCGGTAAAGCCGTCCATGTCGACATCGTGGCCAGCGGTGCCGGCGATCTCAACGGTCAGGTCGATGGGGAAACCAAAGGTGTCGTGCAGCTTAAAGGCAACGTCGCCCGGAAGGACAGCACCCTCGGCGAGCGCGGCCAGGGCCTCGTCTAGGTAAACGCGGCCGTTGTCGAGCGTCGTGGAGAAACGCTCCTCCTCGGAAGCGACGATGCCCTTGACGAGCGCGACGTTCTTGAGCAGCTCGGGATAGGCCTCACCCATCTGGGCGTTGACCTCGTCGATAAACTTGGTCAGGAAGGCACCCTCGATGCCCAGCAGGCGGCCGTGGAACACGGCACGACGGAGCAGGCGACGAAGGACGTACTCGCGGCCCTCGTTACCGGGAAGGATGCCGTCAGAAATCATAAAGTCGACGGCACGGGAGTGGTCGGCAATGATGCGCAGGGAGCGGCTGGCACCAGAGTAATCGTCGGCGTCATAGGTCTTGCCGCTAATCTCCTCACCGAGCTTGATAAGGTGCTGCATCAGATCGCCGTCGTAGTTAGCGGTCTTGTGCTGCATGATGGCGGCCATGCGCTCCAGACCCATGCCCGTATCGAGGTTGCGGTGCGGCAGCTCCGGCATGGAGCCGTCCTCCTGGCGGTCGTACTGGGTAAACACGAGGTTCCAAAACTCCAGGAAACGGTCGCAGTCGCAGCCGGGCTTGCAGTCGGGGCTGCCGCAACCGACCTCCTCGCCCATGTCAAAGTAAATCTCGGAGCACGGACCGCAGGGGCCGGTGGGGCCAGCGGCCCAGAAGTTGTCGTCCTCGCCCAGGCGGGAGATGTGGTCCTCGGCAACGCCCAGGGAGCGCCACACGTCGTGGGTCTCGTCGTCCTCGGTAAAGACGGTGAAGTACAGGCGGTCGAGCGGCAGCTTGAACTCCTTGGTGATGAGCTCAAAAGCCCAAGCGCAGGCCTGCTGCTTGGAGACGCCGCCAAAGGAGAAGTCGCCGAGCATCTCGAAGAAGGACAGATGACGGCCGTCCTCGCCGATGCAGTCGATGTCGTTGGTGCGGACGCACTTCTGGCAGGAGATCGCGCCGATCTCCTTCATGGTCTTCTTGCCCTGGTAGTACTCCTTAAACTGGTTCATGCCAGCGTTGGCAAGCAGCAACGAGGGATCGTCGGGAACAAGAGACGAAGAAGGATAAAGCTTAAGACCGCGCTCCTCAAAGAAGTTGAGGAACTTGGAGCGGATCTCGGCCGTAGTCATTGACGGGTAGTCAGCACTCATAGAGGGAATCTCCTCGGTTTCACATCGAAACAGTTCAAACGTAACGATATTACCATCCCACCGCGCAAGTGCAAAAAAGAGGGCCGGCACAATGCCGGCCCTTCAGCGAAATTGCATGTTAGCGCGTATGAATATTAATCCGAATTACCCCGCTAGTTGTCATCATCGTCCATGGAGCCGTCGATGCCGGTTTTGGTGTCGTCGTCCGTATCGGAATCATCATCCTTGGCGAAGGGGTTCTTGAAGAAACCCGTCGCATCGGGCTGCAGGCCCGAGAGCTTGATCCAGGGATTCTCGAGCTCGGGCTTGGGCATTGCCTGGGCCTCGGGCGCAGTCTCGTTGCCGATGAGCTCGGACTCGTAAATGAATGTATCGTCTCCAAGCGCGTCATAGGCGGCGACCGGATTGCCCTCGGCATCGCGATACGGCGTGCCCTTAAACACGGCGCCGTCGTATGCCACAAGCTGGCGGCCGGTCTCATTCTCAAAGTAGTAGACGAAAATGCCCTTAAGGGCTGCGCACAGCGGAATGGCAATGATCATGCCAATGGGACCCATGAGCGCCGAACCAATAACGAGCGCCGTGAGGCTCATGATGGGATGCACCTGCACCGAGCTCTGCATAACCTTAGGCGAAATCACGTTATCGGTGACGTTTTGCGCGACCATCGTCACGATGAGCGCCCATAACGCCAACATGGGGCTGAACATGAAACCGAGCACTGTGGCGATTGCAGCGCTCACCCAGGGGCCGACGACCGGAACCAAATGCATAATACCGGTAAAGATGGCCATAAGCGCCGCATACGGATGACCGATGATCATAAAACCGATAAAGGCGAGGAAACCGCCGCAGATGGACGTCACGACCATACCACGCATGTAGCCGCCCACCGAGCGCGACAGAATGGCGACCATAAAGCGGTACGAGGTCTCCTTTTCCTGTCCGATAATGGTGCAAATCTCGTGGTGCATGCGAGGGTAGTCGCAGGCCATCCAATAGGCAAGCACCAGGCCCAGGAAGATGACGAACAGCTGCGAGGCCGTGTTGGTAATGAGCGGGAATACACCGCGACCGAGCTCGGCAGCGATCTGAGACACGTACTTCGATGCCACGGTGACAAGCGACGAAAGATTATCGTCCAAATACTCCTTGAGCGGCGTGTTGTTGAGCGTCTTGGCGTGTGAGATCATCTCATTGAGGTCGCCGCCCGCAACGCGAAGCTGCGCGGGCAGACGGCTCAGGACTTCCATAATCTGGACGAACAGAATCGGCGACAGGATGCAGACAACGCCGACGAGCACCGCCACAACCACGATGAGCGCGACAAGCGAACCGATGCCACGACCGACGCCGTGATGCTCGAGCCAGTTGGTGATCGGCGACATCACAAAAGCAATGATGGAACCGACAGCGAGAAACTCGATAACCGGCGCCAGGATGCCCATAAGGTTAAAGATGACAGCGGCGATAACGATGCAACCGACGACGGCCCAAATACGAAGCGTCAGAATGCGGACATCGCGCAGCATGCGGTCGGATTGTTGGGGGTGCTCATTCATGAACGAACCATCACTCCGTCGGGGTCAATCTTGTCTTGAATCTTCTTAAGGGTACGACGAAGCAGGCGCGAGACCTGCACCTGCGAGATGCCCAGCTTCTTGGCAATCTCAATCTGGGTCATGCCCTTCACAAAGCGCAGCTCGATAACCTCACGCTCACGCGGCGAGAAATCGCGAATGGCCTCCTCGATCACCAGGCGGTCATCGGTGAAGTCGAGCTCGTTGTCATCATCGGCATAGCGGTCGAGAATCGAAGGCGCGTCATCGGAATCGGACGCACCGGGGGCCTCGATGGGCACCGAGGTGTAGGCCGAGGACGATTCCATAGCTTCGAGTACCTCGTCGACGGTCACGCCCAGGTACTCAGCGATTTCCTCAACCTTGGGCGAGCGCTGCAACTCGTTGGTAAGCTTGTCGGTGGCCTGGTTGACCTTAGCCGAGAGCTCCTGAAGACGGCGCGGCACGCGCACGCTCCAGCCCTTATCGCGGAAGTGGCGCTTAATCTCGCCCAGAATGGTGGGCGTGGCAAACGTGGTGAACTCGAGGCCACGCTCGGGGTCAAAACGATCAATCGCCTTGAGCAGGCCCAGATAGCCAACCTGCATCAGGTCGTCGAGCGGCTCACCGCGATTCTTAAATTTGTTGGCAAGAAACCTTACCAGGTTCATATGGGACATGACGAGCTGCTCGCGAGCATCCGGATCACCGGTCTCTTTGTAGCGACGAAACAGCTCGCGGGTTTTCTCCTTGTCCCAAGCGGTCTTACCGCTCCGGGAACGTTCGGTCATATTAGATATCCGCCTTGAGGTCGAGGGAAAGCGTCAGGGGCGCCGTAGTCTTTTCGTAGGAGTCGCACACGCTCGCGAGGATGAGCTCGGCATACACCGCAGCCTGGTCGTCTTCATCGACCGTAGCCTGGTCGCCAAAGGTAATAGTCATGCCCACGTGCGATTCGTCGACATCGAATTTGATCGAGATATCGTCGGAATCAACAGCCGTGCAGCCAAAGATGAAGGCTTCCTCGGCAGCCATACGGATGTCCTCGATGCGATCGACGGACATAGAGCACAGCGCACCAACGTTGGCGGCCGTCATACGCACCAGGCGCGCCAGACGTGGGTCACCGGCAACGGTCAGCGTAATGGGACAGGTTGCTTCGCTACTCATCACAGGACTCCTCGGAGGTCTGGGCGGGTGTGTAGGTGTAATACTGAGTCGGCTTGCCAACAGGCTTCTGGCCATAATCGTCGTCCGCGGCGGCCTCGTCCCCGGCTTCGCCAATCAGAACGCGCTCGGTCGGCTGCTCGGCTTCGGCCGCAGCGGAAAGCTTGCGCTCGGCGTCGGCTGCGGGGGCTTTCACCTTATTAAAGAGCTTTTGCACAGCACCGGCGGCAGAATCAGTCACACTCGACACAGCATTGCTGGCCTCAGCCATGCTACCGGTGACCTCAGAAATGTCGCGAACCACGGCTTCGACCTCTACGAGATTGGAGGTAAGGGCATCAACTGCCGTCTTACTCGACTTAAGCAGCGGCTCCATCTGGGCAAGTGCCGGCGTAAGCTCGTCGACAGCGCCGTCGAGTTTTGCCACCACCGGCTGCGCCTCGGCGATGGTGTTATTGAGGTCGTTCACGGTCTTATCGAGCGAGTCGACAACGTTGCGGGTCTTGCGCAGGGTAAGCGCGAGCTCAACAATAGCCCACACGCCGGCAATGGCAAGCACCAGCAGGGCGATTTGAATGGGACTCATACAAGCCTCCCGAAGGAATCGAAATACAGACGCCTTTCATGGTACCCCAAAGAAGGGGGAAGATACCCAAAGGGAATGTGGGTGGTGCCAAGGACCTACTTGGGCGCGTTACCGCTACGGTCGCGTTCGCTTTGCTCTACGCGCCACTCTTCCCAGCCGCGGCCGGCAGGCTGCCAGAACGCGCCACGCTCCAGCCCCTCGGGCAAATAGCGCTGATCGACCCAGCCTTCGGGATAATCATGCGGATACTTGTATACACCGTATTCGTCGCTACCTGGGCGATGACGATCGCGCAAATAACTCGGCACCTCACGTAAACCGCTGCTATGAATATCGGCCAACGCCGCGTCAATCGAGGCCTCACATGCGTTTGACTTAGGCGCCAAGCACACATAGAGTGCAGCCTGAGCAAGGTTAATGCGGCACTCGGGATAGCCAATGACCTCGGCAGACTTAAACGCGGCATGCGCCACCAAAAGCGCCTGCGGGTCGGCGTTGCCAACATCCTCAGAAGCGTGAATCATAATACGGCGAGCGATAAACTTAGGATCCTCCCCAGCATCGATCATGCGCGCGAGCCAATAGATCGTGGCATCGGGGTCACTACCGCGCATAGACTTAATGAACGCACTGATGATGTCGTAGTGCATGTCGCCGTTTTTGTCATACGTAAAGCCGCGACGCGGGTTGGCGATCTTCACGTCATCCACGGTGATGGGATAGCGCTCCCCCGCCGCGGGCGCCGGCGTTCCCTCGGTATCGGGACGCGTGACGGCAATCTCGCTCGCAAGCTCGAGCGTCGTGAGCGCCGAGCGAGCGTCACCCGCTGCCAGCGTGCAGATGGTCTTGACCGTATCCTCATCGGCCGAGAACTTACCGTTCAAGCCCTGCGGTGCCTCGAGCGCACGCTCGATAAGCATGGCGATATCCTCGTCCTTTAAATGCTCAAGCTCCACGACTCGACCACGTGAGAGCAGCGCCGAGTTTACCTCGAAGTACGGATTCTCCGTCGTAGCGCCAATCATAATGACGGTACGGTTCTCAACTGCATGCAGCAGGGCATCCTGCTGCGACTTGGAGAAGCGGTGAATCTCATCGATGAATAGAATGGTGCGACGGTCATATGTATTCAGGCGCGTCTTGGCCTCATCAATCACGCGACGCAGGTCCTTCACGGTACCCGTGACGGCGCTGACCTCGACAAACTCACTCTTTGTATGGTTGGCAATAATGTGGGCCAGCGTCGTCTTGCCCGTACCGGCCGGCCCGTACAGTATCACGCTCGAAAGCACATCGTGCTCGATCGCAGCACGCAACCATGAACCCCTACCGACGGCCTTTTGCTGGCCCACATACTCGTCGAGCGAATTGGGGCGTATGCGCACCGCAAGCGGCGCATTCTGAAAGGAACGCTCGCGCGTCGAAGCAGAAAAAAGGTCGTCCATAGCCATCCTGTACATCAATCAAAATCGTTGTTGACCAACAGTATACCGAAATGATACGAACTACCGTTCGTTAATATAGGTACGATGCGGAAACTTTAGACCCGGGAACAGCTTGCTCGTCAGCTCGCAGAAATAACCGTCCGTCATACTCGCGATATAATCCACCACGGCTTGATCCTTGTCGTCCTGCCAAGCGTAGGTGCGATCGTAGTAGGAAAGCTGCTGCTCAATGCGCGAAATATGGTGCTTAAAGATATACGAAGACTCGTCGCCTTCGTTTATATCCTGCAGGCAACGGTCGTAGAGTTTTTCGAATGCCTCGCGCAGCTCCGCCTCGGAATCGCCTTCGATACCGCCCTTGCTATAGATCTTCTCGTAGTTCTCGTGCTTGGCTCGGCGAATTTCCTCAAACAGGTCCTCGCTCATCTCGATGCGCGGCTTACCATAACTGTGCTCAACGATATCGATGGAGGCATGCGTGAGGATCCAACTGTTGTAGGCACCGCCCCGGCCATCATCAAAAGCGTCGGGCGAAAGCAGGCCCGCCGCAATGGCGTCTTGGCGATCGCGCCCAACGTAGGCAAGGATATCAGAGATGCGGACCACGCAGCCTTCGAGCGTCATGGGACGCAGATGCCCAATTGCGCTATAGCCCGTGGCAATGCAATCCTCAACCGTCTGGTCAAACTGGTCAAAGGAGCTCATGTCCGAGAGCTCAAACACACGCTGCTCGTACTCGCCGTTATGGCATAGCACGCCGTCGAGCGTCTGGAGCGACACGTTGCGGCCGTACAGTGTGTCGAGCACGCGGACCGACTGCACGTTATGGAAAAAATAACGCCCCGTACGCTCATGATAGATATCGTTGAGGAAACGCTCGCCGGCATGGCCGAAAGGCGTGTGTCCCAAGTCGTGACCCAGGCCAATCGCCTCGATCAGATCGCAATTGAGCCCCAGGGCGCGACCGATATCGCGCGCAATGCGGGAGACGAGCTGCACGTGCAAACCGCGGCGTGACAGATCGTCATTGCTACGGAAGCTAAAGACCTGCGTTTTGCCTGCATAACGGGTGTACGCCGGAAGATGAAGTATCTTTTCGGTATCGCGCATAAACGCCGGACGCATAAGCGTACCTTTGTCGGCGGCGCGATCAATACGACGAATGACCTGAACGTCGTTGCAACGATACGGGTTGACATAGCCCGAAGCACGATCGGCGGCAATGCGCTCGACAAGTTCGGACGACAACGCCGAGGGAATACGGTCCATGCGCGCCTTAATGACGGCCGTTTCTTGATTAGTTGCCATGGCATGCTCCTTAAGAAGGATGCGCAATCGGTTACAAAGTGCAGCCCACAACCTCGATTATGGCAAAAATCGGCACCAAAAACGGGAGCAATGGCAGGGAGCGCGATTTCGTGATGAGGCAGGAGAGGGCCAGGGCCAGGAGCGCGACGGCAAATGCCACGATGCCACCCATAGGGTCGAGCGTGCAAAGCGCGAAAAGTGCCTTAGCATCTCCCATGCCGATGCCCGGGGTTTGGCGAAGACGACGCCAGAAGGACTCAGTCAGCACGAGAGCAAGATACACGATGACGGCAAGACCTGCGTGGTCAAGCGCTGTGTTCAAACCGAGATCGAACCAAACACCCGCTAACGCCGCCACCGCACACGCGCCGGCAAGCGAATTCGGGAACCGCCGATCACGAGCATCGATAACGGCGCCAGCAATAGCAAACAACCAAAACGGGATATAGACCATCGAACGCCTCCTCGAGTTACATCGCAAAAGCAAAAACCACCACAAAGGTGCCTGTCCCCTTTGCGGTGGTTTTGGTGGTGGTTATTTGGCGCCTTGCATGACCTCGTCAAGGGTAACGTTGACGGCGTGCTGCGTCGGCACCCAGTCGACCTTCAGGAACAGCGCGGCCACCGTGATGGGGATATAGCTGAACATAAAGATCGGGAAGGTAAACAGGTTAGTAACCAGACGCCACTTTTGCGCGCAGTGAATGTGCTTGTACTCAAAGATAGTCGTGAGCAGCGCCAGGATAAAGAACGTCTGATACATCATGGCGAAGGTCATAATGAGCGAAGCGGCGCACGCCTGCATCTCGACTTCGGTAGCCAAGAAACCATGCGAAAGGCCACCCACGATCAGGAACGTCGCGTTGGCGAGCATGGAGATCAGGGACAGCAGCATGCCCGGAGCGATGGTCATAAACATGTCGTACGCGGCAAAGCGATGATAGCGGAACGTCGATTTGACAAGATGCTTGCCATAGGTAAAAAAGACCTGGTAGAAGCCCTTGGTCCAGCGCATACGCTGCTTCCAGGATGCCTTGAACGTCACAGGTTGCTCGTCAAAGAACTCCGCAGGCGCATAACCGATGCGAATGCCGTGAATGGCGCAGAACGTGGTGAACTGAATATCCTCGGTCAGCGTATGGAACTGCCAACCGTGCATGCCCTCGATAACGCTTGACGAGATAAGGTAACCCGAACCCGAAACAGCGCAGGACGTCTTGCAGATATTGCGCGCGTTGTTGAGGAAGCGCGCCTCGCGCAGGTACCAAGTGGCATTAGCTGCCGAGATCCACGAGCTGCCGAAGTTCTTGGAATTGCGATAGCTCGTGACCACATGGAAGCCCTGGTCAAAGGCATCGTTCATCTTAGACACGTAATCGCGGGAGATAACGTTGTCGGCATCGAAGATAAAGTAGCCCTCAAACGTGTCGGGATACTCGTTGAGAATGCGGTCGAAGCCAAAGTCCATGACCCAGCTCTTGCCCTTGCGGGCCAGGTCATTGCGCTCGTAAACAATGGCACCGGCCTCGCGCGCGAGCTGCGCCGTGTTGTCGGTGCAGGCATCGGCGACCACGAAAACCTCGATGAGCTCGGACGGATAATCCTGGTCCTTGATGGAGCGAACGAGATTGGCAATCACGGCCTCCTCGTTATGCGCCGCGATAAAGAAAGCATAGCGATGGAGTTTTTTGGCCTTGGGAGGCGCGACCTCGCCACGAAGAGCGCCAATGACAAAGACTGTCTCTTATACACATCTCCGAGCCCACGAGACCGGAGCCTATCTC